>DATJGR010000091.1:0-12178 GCA_035494855.1 Pseudomonadales bacterium
GTTTGATCTGGTCATCCGGGGCGGCACGATCGTCGACGGCAAGCGCAACCCGCGTTTCACCGGCGATGTCGCGATCAAAGACGGCACCGTCGTCTCGATGGGCAAGAAAATCACCGGTTCATCCCAACGCACGATCGAGGCGGACGGGCTGATCGTCGCGCCGGGCTTTGTCGATCTCCACACACACTACGACGCGCAGATCCGCTGGGATCCGTGGTGCACGATCTCCGGCTGGCATGGTGTCACGTCGGTGGTGCTCGGCAACTGCGGCTTCGGCTTCGCGCCGGTGCGGCCCGATTTCCGCGAGCGATCGATGCTGACGATGACTCGCACCGAAGCGATTCCGTATGCGTCGATGGAAGTGGGCATGCCATGGGAATGGGAGACGATTCCCGAATACCTCGACAGCCTCGACCGCGCGCCGAAGGGCGTGAACGTGATTCAGTACATGCCCACCGCGTCGCTGATGACCTACGTGATGGGGCTCGAAGCGGCGAAAACGCGTCCGGCGACGGACGCGGAGCGCAAAGAGATGCAGCGGCTGTTGCGTGAAGGCATGGAAGCGGGGCTGTGTGGCTTCTCGATCCAACGGCTCGGGCCGAATTCGGTGCAGGCCGACTTCGACGGTTCGCCGATGGTCACGGACACGATGGCCGACGAAGACATCCTCGCGCTTGCCGAAGTGCTGCGCGAACGCGGCGACGGTTTCATCCAGATCACGCAGGCCACCGGTAACATCAAGGCCGACCTCGCATTCCTCGAAAAGCTCGCGGCCACAGCGAACCGGCCGATTCTGCACAACGTGATCGCACCGGCGCGCGTCGATGCCGAGATTCATCGCCGGCCGATGCGCTGGATCGAAGACTGTCGGCAACGCGGCCTGCCGATCTACGCGCAGTGCGCAACGGGCCGTGCCGGCTTCGCATTCACCCTCGACGACTGGAATCTGTACGACGCATCGCCCGCGTGGCGCGCGGTCACCACGGGAACTCACGGTGAAAAGCTCGCGAAGATGAGCGACCCGCAGTTGCGTAAGGCGCTGGTCGACGAAGCCGAATCGGCAGACAAACGTCTGCGCGCGATTCAGGCCGGCATCGGCGGTAATCCGAAAGGGCTCATCATCCAGTCGGTGAACGGCTCCGCGCACCTCGAGGAATATGTTGGCAAGAGCGTCGGCGACATTGCGATGGCGGAGAAGAAGCATCCGGTCGAAGTGATGCTCGATCTATCGCTGGCGGGCGATCTGCACGTCGAGTTCCTCGGGCCGGACAAAGGCTCGAACGTCGACTTCATGGCCGAGATGATCGAGTCCGAATACGCGATACCCGGCGTATCGGACGGCGGCGCACACACGAAGTTCTTCACCGGTGGCGCCTACACGACCGATTTCCTCACCTGGCTCGTGCGCGACGAGGCACGCGTGTCGCTTGAGGAAGCACATTACCGGTTGTCGAACCTGCCCGCGCAGGCGGCCGGCTTCAAAGACCGCGGCGTGCTCGAAGAGGGTGTTGCCGCAGACGTGGTGGTGTACGACATGGCCGAACTCGCGATCGATCCGCCATGGATCGGCAGCGTCGAGCATGATCTGCCGGCCGGCGAATGGCGCCGCGTGCAGCGCGCGATCGGCTACAAGGCGATCGTCGTGAACGGACGGGTGACGTTCGAATCCGGCGAGTGCACCGGCGCAACGCCCGGTAAGCTGCTCCGCCACGGTCGAGCCAGTTAGGCGATCGCGTTTGAGTAGCAGCGCAGCCGAAGAACTGAAAGCGATCGAGCGCAGACGGCTGCGCGCGCTGGTCGACGGCGAGATCGAAGTTGCGAAGCAGCTGCATGCGGACGACTTCCAGTTGATCACGCCTCTCGGCTTCGCACTTTCGAAGGACCAGTACCTGGGTGCCATTGCGTCGGGGCAGCTCAGGTATCTCGTTTGGGAACCCGAAGACATCGCCGTGCGAATGCATGCGGACTCAGCCGTTCTTCGCTACAAGGCGAAACTCGAGAACGTGTGGGAAGGCAGACCTAACCCGCTGCACCGCTATTGGCACACGGATGCCTACGAGAGACGAAGCGGGCACTGGCAGGTGGTATGGTCACAAGCAACAGAGATCAAATAGCCGGGGGCGTTTTGGAAGTAGTCGGTTTCCGGTTCGCATAGTGGCCAAACCTTTCTCGATGATCCGCGAGTTCCACCTGGCGGACTGGGTCACGCTCGCGAATGCTGCGTGCGGCGCAGGCGCGCTGTTCTCGGTGATGACGTTTCTGGAAGCGAACGACGTACGCCACGTGTACTTCGCATGCACGCTCGTTTTCGCCGCGCTGATCTTCGACATACTCGACGGCCGTATAGCGCGCTGGCGGCAGAAGACATCGACGCTGGGGCAGGAGCTCGATTCGCTGTCCGACGTCATCTCGTTCGGCGTTGCGCCGGCGATGATCGCTTATGGCTGCGGCATGCAGGGGTTATACGACCGGATCATTCTGGTGTACTTCATCGCGTGCGGCGTTTCGCGGCTGGCGCGTTACAACGTCACGGCTGAAGAGTTGTCGGAAGGCACCGGCAAAGTGAAGTACTTCGAGGGAACGCCGATCCCGACGTCGATTCTGCTGGTGGCCGTCATGGCGATCGCCGCGTGGTCCGACGCGATTCGGGACAATCTGTGGTTCGGCGAACTGAAGCTGATGGGCTTCACGCTGCATCCGCTGGTGCTGCTGTTCGCGTTGTCGGGCTCGTTGATGATCAGCCGGATCCGGATTCCGAAGCTGTAGAGAGCAGCTGGAAGTGGCCGCGCACCGGATACCAGCACTTGTCGTTCGAAGCCACGCCGGTGATCGATTCCTCGATGAAATCCAGCACCACGGTGAGCGTGTAGCCCGACTGCGAAAGGTACGACACCAGACAGGTGTCGTCGTTGATTCGCGCGCCCATGTAGGCCGGTCGCTCCGACGTCTTGTCCGATTCCACGGAGTGCCACTCCACCGTGCCATCTTCGTGGAAGGCATGGATGTGGGTGGAGTCTTTCGCCGGGCCGTCTGTCCAACTGAATGCGAGCGATCGCCCGCGCACTTGATCGGAGATCTCGCTAGTCGTCATCGCTTCGTGCCCCCGGCATCGGTTTCCGCTTCGTATTTTCCATCGCAGTGTCGCTGCGGCTTCGTCGCCGATACGCCCGTCGTTCTGTAGGAATGTTCCGCCCGATGGCATATCAATGTGATATCGCAACCGTCGAACCCGTCTCGCTGGCGGTGTACGACCCGTTCGGCGCCGACCTCTACTTCAAGCTCGCCTGCGCGTATCGCGCCGGCGCCCGCCTCTGTGCTTTCACGCCGTTGCTCGTTTCCGCAAACGCGGTATTGATCCGCGCCGCCTGGTGGCTCTCCGCGGGCGCCTTGTTGCGCATGGCAATCTTCGCGAACGGGTCAGCCTTGCCTTTCACCACGAACGACGCCTGATTGTCGCGCGACCACTCGCCCAGATAGTCGAAGTCGGCGCGCCGCCGAACGTTGCGTACCAGCACCACGGCGCTGGCGTGCAGCTTCTCCGCGATGCACGGCAGCAACCGCCGGGCGCTGCCGGGATGCGCATTGGACGCGTCGCACAGCACGAGGCTCAGCGGTCCGGGCAGCCGCGCGGAGTCGATCGCATAGCCCACGCCGTGTTCGGTGAGGTCGGCCGACGCGGTGATGATGTGCGCCGACGACAACGCGTATTGATGAAGCCACGAGCGAAGCGCATTGGCCGCGTGCGGGTTGCTCTCGATCGTCCACAATCGCACGCCGCGGCGCTCGATCTGGAGAGCGAGCAGCAGCGTCGTCAGGTCCGCGCCGCATTGCAGGATGTAGCCGTGCGCTTTCTGGGCTTCCAGCAGCAGCGCCTTGAGATAACCGTCAGCGGCAGTGAGGCTGGTATCGCCCCAGGTGTCGCAGATCTCGGTGATTACCGCGTCGGGCAGCACGCCGGACGACGCGTCGCGTGCAGTTCGAATTGCGCGGTCGAGCCTGAATTGCCTTGCGTACGCCGCCGCGCGAGATCGGATGCCGTCGAGAGACGGGTGCGTTGCAAGGCGTTCGAAGTACTGCATGAGCTTCGATGCCTGGGATCCCCTGGGGAACGCCAGTGTATTCGCCGCAGCGCACACTCCCGGGCTGGAGTGTGCAACCTGCACGTGACTCGGGTCACAATCCGGACGGCGTGACATGGAGAACCCGAATCGCGCAGTCCCTGCGCTGGGTCGCGTTGATGGGCGCAACCCATCGGGTCGGCCTCCACTTACTCCCCGATGCGGATGCCCATTTGCGCCCGAGGTCGCAGTACGGACACGTTGCCGCATTCGCCGCGTGGTTCGCGGGTTACTGCCTGCTGCTACGGTCCGTACTGCAGTCCGTCCGCGTCAGTCCGCTAGGGTGACGCCCGAACCGCCCATTTCCTTCGGCATGTCCTTCATCTTCGGCAAGCCGTCTTTGATGCGCAGCTTCGTCTCGCCGTAGTGCACGTGCAGCCCGGGCTTGTACGGCAGATCCGGGATCACCGCCGCGTACACGTCGACCAGCCCCATGCCTGGATGGTTCGTCATGATGTGCCCGCCGCAGTCTTTGCACCACTTGCGTTCGCTGCCCGGCGTTTTCGCATACGTGCCGATCTTGTCTGCGCCTTTCGTGACTTTCACCGAAGCCGGGTTCCACAACGTGAACGCGTTGACGGGACCCGCCGACCAGTGCCGGCAGGAGTCGCAATGACAATAGCCCATGCCTGCCGGTTCGCCGGTTACGTTCAACTGAACAGCGCCGCAGAAGCAGCTACCTTTGTACGTCGTATCTTTGCTCACAGTCTTTTTCTCCAGGATTGATGAATTGCCCAACAACTAATCAGAGGCGCGTTACCACGATCTCGAGATATTCGCTGGGCACGACCATCGTGCCGTCGCCGGCGCGGTTGAATCGTTCGATCAGCGCTAACAGGTCCCGTTTCAGTGCACCCTGCGCCGCGGGTTCGAGCGCGGCGAAGGTCTTGAGCACCGGGCCATAGTAGCGCTTGAACACGTCCAGCCAATGCGCCGGGGAACGATAGCGAAAGACGAACGTGCGTTGAACCACCTCGACCGAAGTCATCGATGTGTCGAACAGTTCATCGAGTCGCGCTCGGGTACCCCACAACGCCGGCGACTTTGCGCCCGGTGGCGGCGGCACGTGGCCGCCGATGGTTTTGAACAGCTGGCCGATGAAGCCGGTGGGCGTCCAGTTGGCGAGGCCGATCCTGCCGCCGCGCTTGCAGACGCGTACCAGTTCGGCCGCCGCGCGGTCCTGATCGGCCGCGAACATCACGCCGAACGTCGACACCACCGCATCGAACGTTTCGGGCTTGAAGGGCAGCGCCTCGGCATCGGCCTCGCGGAATTCGATGTCCAACCGTTCTGCCGCCGCGCGTTCGCGGGCGCGCTCGAGCAGCGCCGGCACGTAGTCGGTGGCGATCACGTTGCACCAGCGTCTCGCCGCGGCCAGCGAGGCGTTGCCGTTGCCGGCGGCCACGTCGAGCACGGTCTGACCGGCGCGCAGGTCCATCGCCTCGCACAGTTCTTCGCCGACGATCTGCAATGTGGTGCCGACGACGGCATAGTCGCCCGCGGACCAGGCGACCTGTTGGCGGGCTTTCAACGCCTGCAGATCGATCTGGGGGGCGGGATCGGGACGTTGCGGAGTTTCAGCAGTTTGGTTCACGGTTCTCTCCAGTTGGTTCGATGGCGCCAACGTTAGGGGTCGTGCGTGGAAGTAAGCGTGGTAGCCAGCGTGGAATCGTCTGTCGAGCCGCGATCCGCTTATGGCGCGCATTGAGATGCCCCAGGGCCGGCGTCATCATGAAAACAACAACTCGCTGCGGCGGAGAAGGTCATGAGCGCACCCAATCTCAACGCGATCGAGGCGAGAGCACTCGTGCCCAGCGGTGACTTCGAGCAGTCGAAACGCTTCTACCAGGCGATCGGCTTCACGATGGAGTGGGCCAATGCCGACATGGCATCGTTCCGCTGCGGCCCCACCGGCTTTCTACTGCAGAAGTTCTACGTACCCGATCACGCCAACAACTTCGTGATGAGCCTGCTCGTAGAAGACGTGGACGCATGGTGGGAGAGGGTCTCCGGCGCTGCAACGGAATTCGGACTGACGGTCGAGAAACCTGCGGACCGCCCCTGGGGTCTGCGCGACTTTCCGTTGATCGACCCGAGCGGGGCGTTGTGGCGCATCGGCCAACGCCTCGCGAAGTGACCGTCGGGGCGGCGCGTGTAGGAGCGGAACGACTGGTCAGCCGGAACCGCCGCCGCGATCATTCGAAAAAAGTCACGGAGGGCGCACCGTGCCGCAGGTTCAGAAAGGCAGTCAGAAGATCAGCCCGTGCCTCTGGTTCGACGGTCAGGCTGAGGAAGCGGCGAAGTTCTACACCGGCATCTTCGGCAATTCCAGGATTCTCAAGATCACGCGCTACGGAAAGGCAGGGCAGGAGGTTCACGGCCGCGCGCCCGGCTCGGTGTTGACGGTGGAGTTCGAACTCGAGGGACAGACGTTCACGGCGCTCAACGGCGGCCCGCAGTTCAAGTTCAACGAAGCGGTCTCGTTTCAGGTGAACTGCGAAACGCAACAGGAAGTGGATTACTTCTGGAACGCACTGTCGGCGGGCGGCGACGAGTCGGCGCAGCAATGCGGTTGGCTGAAAGATAAGTTCGGCGCGTCGTGGCAGGTGGTTCCGACGGCGATGCAGGAGCTGCTGGGCGACCCGGACGACGCGAAGTCGCAGCGTGCGTTCGCAGCGATGATGAAGATGAAGAAGCTCGACATTGGGGAGCTGAAGCGGGCCTACGCAGGCTAACCAGGGCCAAGCGCGTCGAGTCGTCCCTGCAGAAAGCGCCGTTCGGGCTCGAGCCGCGAGAGTTCGAGCGCACGCCGGTACGATGCGCGGGCTTCGACCGTGCGCCCGAGGCGGCGACACATGTCGGCGCGCGCCGAGTGCGCGAGGTAGTACGCGTCCAGTCCGCCGCCGGCAATGGCGTCGTCGATGGCCGCCAACCCCTTTGCAGGCCCGTCGGCCATCGCGATGGCGGCAGCGCGGTTGAGCCGTACCACCGGCGACGGATCGGCGCGGATCAGCACGTCGTACAGCGCGACGATCTGGCTCCAGTCGGTCTGTTCCAGACTTGCCGCTTGGGCGTGCACGGCGGCTATGGCCGCCTGCAGCGTGTAAGCGCCGAAACGGCGTGACTGCAACGCCCGCTCGATCAGTGTTTCCGCTTCGGCAATCTGCGCGCGATTCCAGCGCGAGCGGTCCTGATCCTCGAGCAGCACCAGTTCGCCGCTGGGCGTGGTGCGCGATTCGCGCCGCGCTTCGTGTAGCAGCATGAGCGCAAGCAGACCTAGCGCCTCCGCATCGTCCAGCAGGTCCACAACGAGTCGACAAAGGCGCAGCGCCTCCTGCGACAGATCGCTGCGCGTGAGTTCGGCGCCGTCGGTGGCGCTGTAACCTTCGTTGAAGATCAGATACAGCACGTGCAGCACGCTCTCGAGCCGCTCCGGCAGTTCGGCGCGCGGCGGCACGACGTACGGCAGTGCCTCGTCGCGGATCTTCGATTTCGCCCTGACGATGCGCTGCGCGATCGTCGGCGTCGGTACGAGGTACGCGCGCGCGATCTGCTCCGTGGTCAATCCGGCAACCTCGCGGAGCGTCAGCGCGATGCGCGCGTCCGGCGCAAGGGTCGGATGACAGCACGTGAAGATCAGGCGCAGTTCGTCGTCGTTGATTTCGTGTGTCTCCTCATCGGCGGGGTCGTCGGCGTGTTCGAGCGCGAGTTCGCGCACCGCAGCGTCGAGCCGCGCTCTCCGCCGCCATCGGTCGATCGTCTTGAAGCGCCCAGCCGACACGAGCCACGCATACGGGTTGTTGGGCGTGCCGTCGATTGGCCAGCGTTCCGCGGCTGCGGCGCAGGCGTCGTGCAGCGCTTCCTCGGCGGCGTCGAAATCGCCCAGCAGGCGGATCAGCGTGGCGAGCACGCGGCGTCCGTACGCGCGATAGACGGCGTCCAGCGCGTGGTGCGCGCCGGTGGTTGCGTCGGTTTTCACTCCGGGGCTGCTTCCACGTTCATGATCGGCCGCACTTCCACGGTCCCGAGCTTCGCCAACGGAATCTTCGAGGCGATCCGAACGGCCTCGTTGAGGTCGCGAGCCTCGATCAGAACGAAGCCGCCCAGCGCCTCCTTCGTTTCCATGAACGGACCGTCGGTTGCGGACATGCGTGCGTCGCGCACGCGCACCGACATTGCCGCGGTGACGCTCTCCAGCGCGTGGGCCACCACGAGATGACCGCGCTCCTGCAGTTCCGCGTCGTATGCCATCGAATCGCGGTCGAGCTGCTGTTTCGCGTGCGCGTTCAGATTCCTGAGTGCGCTCTCTTCGAAATACACCAGGCAGACATAGCGCATCGTTCTTCCTCTCAATGCAGAGAACCGGTTCTGTCGCCGGTAGTCGAACAGTACGCGAACGATTCGACACGACGCAGCACATTTTCCGCGATCGAAGGAATACCGACGTCGCAGCCGGTCGTGTGCGGTTCGCAGTTTTTGCGATCGGCAATCGCCCGGCATCGAGCGGGTCATACGCAATCACCGCACCTCGATCAAGGTGCGACGGGCGTGAACTCGCTGATGTTCACTTCGAACTCCTCGTCGGCAGCCTGCCGGCTCGGATCGATGAACACCTTTTCCGGCACGCCGTCCTTCGACGAGGTGAACCGGACTTCGTCCGCTTTGCACTGCATTTCGTCGATGTGCCGATACAGCGCATCGATGGTCAGCACGTTGGCGCGGATGTCGGCGGAGACAGCGACTCCTTTGGCATTGGTAGCGCTGACGATTTCGCCGTGGCGCACGGTCACCACGATGGGTTGCACGGCGTCCACCAGGCAGAAGCACTGCTGCTGCCACACGAAGCGATAGTCGGCGAGGTGGCGCGCTTTCCATGCGGCCTCGGCCGTAGCGATCTCGGGCTTGTCGGCACAGGTTGCGGCGCGCGTCTGGCAACCGGTGGCCACCGCCGCGAGCAGCAGTGCCTGAACCGCGCGAGCGCGGCGCCTCATGCCGCGCGCGAGCCGCGGCGTCGCAGCGCAAACAGCGCCAGCAACAACGGCGCGAGTTCGGCGCCGAACGATCCGCCACCGCCGCCGCCACCGCCACCCGCCGCGATCAGCGCGCTGGCGGTGGGCGACGGCGACGACGTGCCGCCGGGTCCGAATGCTTCGACGCGATAGTCGTAGGCGACTCCGCTCGCGGCGGTGGCATCCGAATAAGCGGTGGCGTTCGCCGCGGTCGTCGCAATCTGCGCGAACGCAGCGGTGCCGGTGCGCCGCTCCACGCGGAAGCCGTCTTCGTTCGCGCTGTTGTCCTGCCAGGTGAGATTGATCGAGCCGGCGGTAGGCGCAGCCACCAGGGCAGACGGCGCCGCCGGGCCGGGGGACGTCGATACGGTCTGGTTTGCGCTGTTGTTCGATGTGTCGACGTCTTTGGCACCACCACCGGCACCGACGGTGACATTGGCTCCGATCGTCATCGCCGCACCACCGGCGACGCGAGCCATGACTTCGAGCAGTCCGCCGCCGCTGCCGGTAACGCACTGATAGCTCTGGCCGTCGGATGCCACGCTGCACGCGAGGCCGTTGATCGTGGCGCTCACGAACGTGCCGCCCGTCGCAGCGAAGCTTCCCGCTGCGCGCAGTTCCGCGCTGGCGACCGACGCATGCGTTTCGCTTATGTCGTAGTCGAGCGTGAAGGTTTCATTCGCTGCTGCGTTCTTCGGGTTTGCGGCGTGAGCGGTGAGCACGGCATCCACCGGAAACTCGAAGCACGCGCTGAGGTTCGGAATGCTGTTGATCTTGGTCGTGATCTCGTCGATCGAGCAGGGCGAGAACTGTGTGGCGTTTGGCGCCAGCGTCCCATCCATGATGAATCCATGGTCGCACGAGTTGTCGGTTGCGTCGTGTTGCGCGCCGAAGTTGTGGCCGATCTCGTGCGCGATGACGAGCGCGGTCAACGGGACATCGTTCTGCCCGAGGGTGTTCTGGACGATCTGCGCGGTGCCGGTGTTGTCGACCGACGAACACAGTTGGGCAACGTTTGCTATGCCGATGGTCGTGCCTGCAAAGTTGCGCCCGGTGACGAGATGGAATACGGCACGGTTGTTGGTTACGAACGGAATCTGCCCGGCGTTCTTCTTGTTCGAGATGTCGCTGAGGAGCGCGCTGGAGTCCGTCGTGGTGCTGAATAGATCCGTGGTCAAAAACGTCATGGACAGCACGTCGAACTGAATGCCGAAGTCGTTGCGATAGTAGCCGTCGATGATGTTCACGATTGCCGCGGCCCGGTCCCGGTAGGTCGACGGGAACGTCTGTTGGAACAGCAAATCGAATGCGATGTCGAGTTCGGCCAGCAGACAGACGCCGTCGACCTTCGTTTGGCAGGCGGCCGCGAAGTCGGCGTTCGCGGTGCCGGAGCTGAGTTCCTTCGCGAGCGTGACGTTGCTCGTCGTGACGGCTTCGGTCGCGCAGCTTGCGCCCGGCATCAATTCGGTGGGCGATAGCGCGTCGAGCACGATGTCGCCGTCCTCGGGTTGTGCAGCGGAGTCGACGACGAAGCGTTGTCCGCGGAGCGATACCACACCCTGCCAATGGCCGCGGATGTTCGAGACCCGCACCCACGAATCGACGATGCCCGTGAGTTCGCCCGCGTAGTGGCGTGCCTGCGACGGTATGGCGCCGCGGACCCGGCTCAACAGATCGGTGTTTTCACGCAGTTCCGCGGGGTAAGCGGCACTGTCGATCAGCACGGTAACGGCCGCGCTCGCGAACGCCGGTGTCGCGGCAAGGGCCGTCAGCAGCAGCGCGCGCAGCATTGGAACCAGCCATGCCGACTTCATGTCGCTCTCTCTCCCCGGCGGACGCAATCGATCCTCGATCGTGAAGATCGGACCGTATAGATGATAGAACAAAGGCGCCGCGATCCTGGTCACAGCCGCACCCGGTCGTGCCGGGCATAGACCGCCACGAGCACCACGCCGGCGCCGAACCCCGCGACATGGGCCCCGACCGCCGGTGGCCATTGCGTATGTGTCAACAGCGCGATCCCGCTGTGCCATTCCCATACGATTTTGGCCGCCACCAGTCCGGCAAAGGCGAACAACCATCGCGGCGCGATCGAATCGCGCAATGCATAAAGCGTGGTGAGGAGGACGGTGTTCAGCACGCCGGACAGTCCGCAGTAGTAGCGCAGCGCGCCGTTGAACCACGCGAACCAGAGGTCGACCGCGACCACGCCCACCGCGATCGATGTCGAGAAGCGCAACCGGCCCTGCGTTTCTCCCAACCACCCGAGGCACAGTAACGCGACCACGTTCCAACCCAGGTGTTCGGCGTCGGTGTGAAGGACGTGCGCGGTGAGCCACGGCCACCAGCGGGGTTCGGCGCGATCGAGCACCAGCAGGTCGAAGCGTTGGGAGTTCTCGGGCGCGACGAGCGCAATGGCGATCATGATCGACACCAGCCCCAACGTGATCGTCGGGGTGCGCTCGGCGAGACCTGCGGTCAACGATCGACGTCCGGGTCGCCCCGTAGTGGCAGCCCTGCGGATATGTAGCAGCGGTCGATGACGCGCATCTGTTTCACCGCGTCGTCCACGCCGGTCTGTAACGGTCGTCCGTTCTCGATGGCATCGATGAACGCATCGAGCTGGTAACCGAACGTCGGGCGTCGATCCAGCGTTTCGATGCGCGTGCCGGTTCGGGTGGCCACGCGAATCTGGTGACCGGTCTGCGGCAGTAGCGGATTCACGACCGTCATGGTGCCGGCGTCGCCGGTCACTTCGAGTTCGGCTTTGAAACGGGCTTCGGCGCGCATGTCGCCGAGCGTCTGCGCGACGATGCCGCTCGGAAACTTCAACGTCGCCGCGAGCATCACGTCGACGTGCGGCGGCCCCACCTCCGCGCGCGCGGTCACTTCGACCGGTTCTTCGCCGGTGATGTGGCGCGCCCACGAAATCGGATAGCAGCCGATGTCCATCGTGACGCCGCCGCCGGTGTGATAGTTCATGCGGATGTTGTCCGGCGCGGCGGCGGGCACCGTGAACACGGCGCGGATCTCCCGCACGCTGCCGAGCGC
>DATJGR010000092.1:0-6364 GCA_035494855.1 Pseudomonadales bacterium
GTTCCGGCCGTCGTCGCTCTTCAGTTTCGGCGGCATCGCTTTGAGCCGCCCCCCGAAGAACATGTTCAGGAACAGCGTTTCGACGACGTCGTCCAGATGGTGACCCAGCGCCACCTTCGTCGCGCCGATTTCCGATGCGAAGCCGTATAGCAGACCGCGGCGCAAACGGGAGCAGACCGGGCAGTACGTTTTGCCTTCAGGCGTGAGCCGTTGGACGATGCTGTACGTATCGCGTTCGAGAATGTGATACGGCACGCCGAGCGCGTCTAGATATCGCGGCAGCACGTCTTCCGGGAAACCGGGCTGTTTCTGATCGAGATTCACCGCGACCAGTTCGAAATCGATCGGTGCGGCGCGCTTCAGGCTGAGCAGAACATCGAGCAGCGTGTACGAATCTTTGCCGCCCGAGAGGCACACCATCACGCGATCGCCGTCGTCGATCAGCGCGTAGTCGCCGATCGCACGGCCGACGTCACGCCGCAGGCGCTTGCCGAGCTTGTTGATGTCGTAACGGTGTTTGCGGTCGTCCATCGCCCGGTGCCGCGGAAAAGCGGCGATTCTGCGACAAACCCGCTGCGAGCGAAACCGGCGAATGAGTCAACGACGGTGCCCGGCATCGGTCGTCGACTCGTTCGCCAAAGGCGCGCGCAAACGCGGCGGGTAGCAAAGCACCGGCTGGCCGCCGTCATCCGAGTTCGCGCAGAACCATGACCGGCGGAGACCCGACCAGTGCGCGTGTACTGAGGAGGCCGATCCCGCAGACGACTGCCGCGCCGAGAACCGGTCCGGCGAGCCACACCCAGGGGTGCAGCTGCGGCGACAACTCGAAGACCTGCTTGTCGAGCGCGAACACCGTCACTTCGGCCCCGAACGCGGCGATCAGCCCGGCAAACGCGCCGAGCAACGCGAACTCGGCACCGAGCGCGCCGCGCACCAGTCGCCGCGACGCCCCGAGCGCTCGCAGCAGCGCGTGCTCGCGCAGTCGTTCCTCACCGCTTGCCTGAATGCTGGCGATCAGCACGAGACAACCGGCCACCAACACCAGCGACAGCACCAGCTGAACGGCTTGCGTCACACGCCCGACAATCGACTGAATCTGTGCGATCACCTTGTCGACTTCGATCACCGTCACGGTGGGGAACGCCGCCAGCAGACGGTTCAGGAACGCCTTGTCCTGCGGTGCGAGATAGAAGCTGGTCATGTAGGTGGCCGGTACGTCGCGAAGCGCGCCGGGGGAAAACAGGATGAAGAAGTTCGGCGCCATGCTGTCCCACTCGACGCGCCGAATGCTGGCGACGCGCGCATCGACCGGCAGCCCCCCGATGTCGAACGAGATGACGTCGCCAACCTTGATGCCGGCCGACGCCGCGTAGGCCTCTTCGAGCGACACGGCCGGCTCGTCAGACCGTTCGTCCCACCACGCTCCCGCCTCTATTCGATTGTTGGCGGGCAGCACCGCAGTCCAACTGAGATTCCGCTCGGCGTCGAGATTCGGATCGGTCGACGCCGACGCACGCCGCGTTTCTTCCCACTGGGTGGTGTCGACCCCGTTCACCGCCACGATGCGCCCGCGCGTCATCGGATACAGCTCGCCCATCTGGTCGACGTGTCCATGCACCATCGATTCGAGCGGCGCCACCTGGTCAGGCGCCACGTTCATGAGAAAGTGATTCGGCGCGTGCTCCGGCAACTGCGTCTGCCATTCGGAGAGCAACGCGGTGCGCAGCAGCACCATGATCAGCAGCAGCATGATGGCGAGACCGAAGATCAGGATCTGCGCGACGCTCTCGCCGCGACGTCGCGCAAGCCCGGCGAGCGCCAGCCGCCAACCGCTGCCGGCCTGCATACCGATTTTCCGCCCGGCGCGCAGCAACAGATATGCGAGCGCGCCGAACACGATGGAAACGCCGCTGATGCCGGCCACCGTCCACAACGTCAGGCGCCAGCTGCTCGTGTACCAGAGCAGCAGCCCGAGCGTGCCGATCAGCGCGAACGCGTACGTCAGCGCGCGCGACACACCGGCGACGTCCAGATCGCGACGGATCACGCGCATCGGCGAAATGGACTTCAGGCCCATCAACGGCGGTAGACCGAACGCCGCGAGACAAACAAAGCCGCTGACCGCGCCGAATACCAATGGCCTGACGCCGGGCATCGGCAACTGCAGCGGCATGTAGGCCGAAAGCGCGGCCACGATCATCAGATGCAGTGCACCGCCCGCCGCCAGACCGGCGACCGCCGCCACACCGCCAACCGCGCCAAGCAGCGCGAGATAACCCCACTGAATTTCGGACGGCGTCGCACCGAGCGTTTTCAATATCGCTACGTGATCGTAGTGACGCCGCGCGTAGCGGTGCGCGGCGAGCGCGACTGCGACGCCGGCGAGCAGCACGGCCAGCAGTCCGCCGAGCAACAGGAACGCCTGGGCGCGATCGAGCGCGGACCCGATCGACGGAGTGCTTTCGCGAATACCCATCCAGCGAAACGTGGCGCCGGGCCTGGTCATCAGCTCGGCGTGCAATTGATCGAGAGCCTCGGCGGCGCCGGCGAGTAACAGTCGATACGAGATGCGGCTTCCCGGCTTGACGATGTCGGTGCGCGGCACGTCGTCCATACGCATCAGCAGGCGCGGGCCGAAGTCGAAGAAACTGCCGCCGCGATCGGGCTCGTCGCTCAACACGCGACCGACGCGCAGCGCCGCGTCGCCCACGTTGATGACGTCGCCGACTTCGACGCCGAGCGCCGGAAACAACCGCGAGTCGAGCCACACTTCACCTGCAGCCGGCAGTTCGCCGGAGACCACTACGCCGGCGCCGAACGGCGCTTGCGCGAGCCGGAGCACGCCGCGTAGCGGGTAGCCCTCGCTCACGGCCTTCACCGACACGAGCTGATTGCGCTCGCCTGCGAACACCATCGATGGAAACGTCATCGTGCGCGCTGTTGCGAGGCCGTGCTGGTGCGCTGCTGTTTCGAACTCGTCCGGAATGGCGCGCGACGAGGCGATCACGCGATCGGCGGCGAGATACGTCGCCGATTCCGATAGCAGCGCTCCGGAGAGCCGATCGACGAACAGACTGATTCCGGTGACGGTGCCCACCGCGAGCAGCACCGCCGCGACCAGCAAGCGCAATTCGCCGGCGCGCCATTCCCTCAATAGAAACCGCACCACCAGCTGCACCCGACGCGGCGGACTGGACATCGATTTCACGCTGCCGAGGCGCGATCCGCCACGACGTGCCCGCCGTCGAGCTCGATCACGCGGTCGCACCGATCGGCGAGCCGCGCATCGTGCGTGACGAGCACCAGCGTCGTGCCATATGCGTCGTTCAGTCCGAACAGAAGGTCGATGATGCGCGCGCCGGTGACGGTATCGAGGTTACCCGTGGGCTCGTCTGCAAAAAGCACCTTCGGGCGCGACGCAAACGCGCGCGCGATGGCGACGCGTTGCTGCTCGCCGCCGGACAGCTGTCGCGGATAATGACGCGATCGATCGGTGAGACCCACCCTGGCCAACAACTCCATCGCGTCGCGCTGCGGCTCGGGATCGCCCCTCAACTCGCCCGGCAGCATCACGTTTTCGAGCGCGGTCAGGCTGCCCAACAGCTGGAACGACTGGAACACGAAGCCGACCAGCGAGCCGCGCACACGTGCGCGTTGCTCTTCGGTGAGCTGCGTGAGCTCGTTTCCGTCGAGCGTAACCGTGCCAGCGGTGGGCGTATCGAGGCCCGCGAGAATGCCGAGCAACGTGGTTTTGCCGGACCCGGATGCGCCTACGACCGCGACGCTTTCCCCCGCGTTGATTTCGAGGTCTACCGCCGCCAAGATCACCAACTCCTCGGCAGCGCCGTCATTGATCGGAACCACCTTCGAAATGCGACGGGCAACGAGAACGGGATTTGTCATGAAGGCCTTGCTACTGCTCGCGGTCTCAGCGGCCCTGGCCGCGCAGACCCCGATCGAGGCCAAGACCATATTGGTGATCGGCGACAGTATCAGCGCCGGATATGGTATTCAACGCGACCAGGGTTGGGTCGCACTGCTCGAATCGCGCGTGGCCGCGCTGCACCCACCGCACAAAGTGGTGAACGCGAGCATCAGCGGCGACACGACCGGCGGCGCACTGGCGCGATTGCCGCGCACACTGGAAGTTCACAAACCGGACGTCGTAATCATCGAACTCGGCGGTAACGATGCGCTCCGCGGCTATCCGGTGGAACGGATCGAGAACAACCTCGACGCAATGGCAGGGCTCGCGAAGGATGCCGGCGCGTCGGTGGTGGTGCTCGGCATGGAGATCCCGCCGAACTACGGCGCGCGGTACACGCAGGCTTTCCATGCGATCTACGCCGACGTCGCGAAACGCACCGGTGCCGCGCTCGTGCCGTTTCTGCTCGATGGCGTTGCAACGGACGACGCGTTGATGCAGGCCGACGGGATCCACCCGACCGCTGCCGCTCAGGCGCGTCTGCTCGATAACGTCTGGCCGGCGCTGAAGTCGCTGTTGTGATTCAGGCGCATTAACTACAATGCCGCCCTTGTCCGTAGGACCCGAGGCTCGCGTGGACTCAGCCAACGCACCGAAGACCAAGACCGATACCAAATACAACCTGATTCTGTCTGCGCTCGAGCTGTTCGCCGAGAACGGCATCGACGCCGTATCGATGCGCACGATCAACAACGCGGCGGGCACCCGCAACGCCTCTGCGGTGCATTACCACTTCGGCAGCAAGATCGGGATCATCGAAGCGATCATCGCTTTCATCCGCGAAGAACTCGACGCCTCCCGACTCGACGCGCTCACCGCGCTCGAACGTCGCGTGCGCAACGGCGAACGTCCGGGCTGTCGCGAAATCATGTGGGCTGCATTCGCACCCTATTACCGGCTGCACAACACGCCCGAATACGGCAAGCACGCGTTACGTTTCCTTGCACGTCTGCAGATCGACATGAGCCCCGAAGTACGCGAAATCCTCAACCGCGATACGCAACGCATCGCACACCGCTTCGACGCGTTGCTCGCGCGCGCCCTGCCCGACCTCCCCGACAACATCCGCCGGGTGCGTTACATCTATTTCTGGACGCTCACCGTGCAGATGTTTGCAGGCTCAGGTCACCTCGACTCGACGATCTTCGGCGACCTGCGCACGTGCCTGGACGAAGAAGCGCTGCAGCGGTGTTTCGATTATCTCGTCGGCGGCATCGAAGGGCCGGTTACCGTTCGACCTGCCTGAGCTTCTGAGCTTTCTGAGCTTCGAACAGCGTTTGGTGGAATGACGCTTCGAGCGCGGCGGAGGTGCGTGTGTGCTGCGTCGGGCACGCTCAAGCCATCCCTGGGCGCTCGAGCCGCGGCCATACCTGGCCGCGGAAGGCCCTCCGCAACACACACGCACCTCCGCCTCGGCTTGATGTCTCCATCGGCAGTCTTCTTTGGAATGTGAACGCGCGCTTTGCGCGCGTTCATCTCATCTGCACAAGTCGATGCTGCTTACCGACCGAAGGCGCGACGTTGGATGTGGAAGGGTGACGGGTGATCGGTGTGGAGGGGCATCCGCGGCCAGGGATGGCCGCGGCTGGAGCGCCCAGGGATGGCTTGAGCGGCCCCGGAACACCGATCAGCCGTCGCCCACCCGGTCAAAAAGTATCTTCCTACAACGAACTCACGGTGTGGCCACCATCGACCACAACAATCGACCCCGTCATGTACCGCGATGCGTCGGATGCGAGGAGTAGCAGCGGTCCGTCGAGATCGGTGAATTCGCCGAGCCGACGCTGCGGAATGCGCTTGATGAATTCGGGCGCGATGTCGCTGTCGAGCAACGCTTTACTGACGTTGGTGTAAATGTAGCCGGGGGCGAGTGCGTTGACGCGGACGTTGTACTTTGCGCCTTCGAGCGCCATCACGCGCGTGGCCTGATTCACACCGGCTTTCGAGACCGCGTACGGGAAGATGCCTTTGGTGGTGCGTTCGCTCGTGATCGAACTGATGTTGACGACGACGGCGCCGGATTGTTTGTGCGCGGCGACGCGGCGGGTCAGTTCGCGCGTCATCCACCATAAGCCTTTCAGGTTGGTGTCGATAACCGTATCCCAGCCTTCGTCGTCGAGCGTGACGAAGGTGTGCGCGCCGGCTTCGACGCCGGCGTTGTTGACCAGGACGTCGACGGGGCCAAAATGCTTCTCCGCTGCGTCGAAGAACGCGGTCACGCTCTGCAGATCGGAAACATCGAGGGGCGCGGCGTACGCCTCGCCTCCGGCCGCGCGGATTTCGGCAACGCGCTCGTCGAGTTTGGATACGGTACGGGCGCCGAGCACGACTTTCGCACCGGCGGCGGCCAACGTTCCGGCCATGTGGCGGCCTATGCCG
>DATJGR010000093.1:0-4308 GCA_035494855.1 Pseudomonadales bacterium
TTCCTTCCGCAATCGCGCCAAGGCGATCGAAGTCACGCGACGCGACGGCTACCCGTGCCTCGGTGAAGTCGGTTGCGGCGGCCTCGGTCCAACGGGCATAGAAAGGCGACGACTTCGACTGCAGCATGCCGACGCTCGACGACACCGCCTTGGGTCGATCTGAACAGATGGCCACGACCACCGCGAGCGGCAACGCGTCTGCTTGCAGTTCGGGCCGCGCTATCCACGTTGCCGCGTCGTCGCCGCCTGACAACGTCACGAAGCCGCCGTACAGAGACCGGGCTGCAGATGCCGACGCGCGCCGCGCTTCGATCGAGCGCTCGTCGTCGCTCATCTGCAGCCGGAGCGCCTCGTTCATCGCGGTGATCAACGCGGCGAAGCCGGATGCGGACGACGCGAGACCCGCGGCAGTAGGGAAGTTGTTGTCGGTGTCGACGCGCACGCCGCGCGACGCTCGACCGCCGCGCGCAATCAGTCGATCGAGACACGCATCGATCTTCGCATCGCGCACGACCTGCCCGTTCAGCGTTACGACGCGATCGCTGGACGGTTCGATGCGCACGCGCGTGCGCGTTCGCAGTTGCGACAGGGTGATCGAGAGTGACGGCGTCGCCGGAACGTTGTCCGGTCCATCGCGCTTGCCCCAGTACTTGATCAGCGCGATGTTCGGATGCGCTTCGGCGATCGCCTCCATGGTCGGCTGTTCAATAGCCGGGCGGCGCCCGGAACGAGTAACCACGCTGTTCGAGAATCTGCGCGACCTCGAGCGTTGCGAGGTCACCGTATTCCGGCCCGATGATCTGCACGCCGATCGGCAACCCGTTTGCGTCCGGTCCGGTCGGCACGATCGTCGCCGGCAGCAGACTGACGCCGGCGAGCCCGGCCCAGAACACCTGCTCGAAGTACGGCCGCTTCACGCCGTCGATGTCGATCGTGCGATCGCCGAACGACCGATGGTCGTGCGGGAATGCGGACGTCGGCATGATCGGCGTCAGCAGCACATCGTAGCGTTCGAAGAACGCGTGCCAGGCCCAGCGCAGATGCGTGCGGGCTTCGTTGTGCCGGCTCCAGTCCCTGAACGACGCCGCCTGGGCGCGCAGCGTATTGGCGCGTTCGCTGACGTCGTCGTCCTTCAGTTCGGCCAGTGCGCCCTTCAGCCACTGGAAGTCTTTGTCCGGGATGCGCGCCGACATCGTCGCCTGCAGCAGGAATTGAAACGCGGTCTGCGATGCCTTGGATGAGAAATCGGGGCGCGCATCCTCGTCCACGGTGGCGCCGGCATCGCGCAATGCGCCGCCGGCCGCTTCGACTCGGCTGCGCACGCCTTTCGAGACCGGACCCACCGGATCGTCGGACCACACCGCGACGCGCAGCGCGCTGACGGGTTTGCCGAGACGCTTGAGAGACAGCGAATAGCCGCGGCTCTGGATTTCGTCAGGCCCGGCCATCACGAGCAGTGCCGTTTCGAGGTCGCGCGCCGAGCGCGCCAGCGGCCCGATCACGGAAATGTCGGCAGGTGTCTTCACGCCCGGCATTGCGTGGCCGCGCGGCGGCAACAGATTCCACGTGGGTTTGTGGCCGAACACGCCGCAGAAGTGCGCTGGATTGCGGATGGAACCGCCGATGTCGGAGCCGGTCTCGAGCCCCGTCAGTCCTGCAGCAAGCGCGGCTGCGGAACCGCCTGACGAGCCGCCCGGGGTGCGGCCTTTGTCCCACGGATTGTTCGTGGTGCCGTAGATGTCGTTGTAGCTCTGGAAGTCGGCGAGCCGCAGTGGCACATTGGTTTTGCCGAAGATCACCGCGCCGGCGCCTTTCAGACGACGGATCGACAACGCGTCTTCGCGCGCCACGTTGTCTTTCATTTCCGGCACGCCCCACGTCGTCTTGTAACCGGCGACGTCGTACGACTCTTTCACCGTCATCGGTACGCCGTGCAGCGGCCCCCAGTCTTCGCCGCGCGCGAGCGCCGCATCGGCCGCTTTCGCGCGCTCGCGCGCTTCGTCGCGGTTCTGCGCGATCACGGCGTTGATGGGACCGTTGTACTGATCGACGCGCTTCAGGTAGTGCTCGAGCATTTCTGTGCTCGAGACCTGACGCGTTTTGATCAGTCGAACCAGATCGGTGGCGGACGCGAAGGTATAGTCGGTCATCGTGATGCTCCGCGGTGAATTCAGGCGTAGGCAGGAGGAGGCGTGAACGCGAACCCTTCGGCTTCGAGCAGTCGCGCGACGCCGATGGTGAGCCGATCGCCGTACGCGGGGCCGATGATCTGCACGCCGATCGGCAGCCCGCCAGCGTTGTTGCCGGTGGGTATCACGGTAGCCGGCAGATAAGCGACACCCGGCAAGCCGGCCCAGAACACCTGTTCGAAATACGGGCGAGGCGAGCCGTCGACGTCGATGGTGCGCGATTCCATCGGACTCTGGTCGTGCGGGAACGCCGCGGTGGCCATGATCGGCGCCACCAGCACGTCGTATCGATCGAAGAACTCGCGCCACGCCCAACGGAGCTTTTCGCGCGCTTCGTTCTGCTGCACCCAGCGCCGGTGATCCATCGTTTGCGCGCGCAGCATGGCGAGTTCGGGCCGCTGATCGTCGGGCGCGAGGTTCAGCGTTTGCGCTTTCAGTTCGGCGAACGCCGGATCCGGAACGGAAATCGACAGATACGCGAACAGGAGATCCTGGTACGTGGCGTGGCTCGTGGCCGCTGAAAACGCCGGACGCGCGTCGGCGTTCACGGACGCGCCCGCGCGGCGCAACGCATCGGCCACTTTCTGCACGCCGCGCTCGACGTCGCGCGACACCGGCGCGACGTCGTCGTCGGCCCACACGGCCACTTTGAGGTCTTTCAATTTGCGGCCGTCGAGGCGCGGCAGGTCGTAGCTCAAGCCGGTCTCGAGCCGGTCGGGTTTCGCCAGCAGGTCGAGCGCGAGATCGAGGTCGGCGGCGGAGCGCCCCAACGGGCCCACAACGGCGATCTCGGGCTCGGCGAGAACGCCGGGCGGTGCGTGGCCGCGGGCCGGGATCAGCCGGTATGTCGGCTTGTGGCCGAACACGCCGCAGAAGTGCGCCGGGTTACGAATGGAACCTCCGATGTCGGAGCCGATTTCGAACGCGGTCAGCCCGGCCGCGAGCGCGGCTGCAGAGCCGCCCGACGAGCCTCCTGGGGTGCGACCGGTGTCCCATGGGTTGTTCGTGGTGCCGTAGATGACGTTGTAGCTCTGAAAGTCGCCGAGGTTCAGCGGAACATTCGTCTTGCCGAACACGTTCGCGCCGGCGGCTCGCATCCGCTCCACCACGACGGCGTCGCTCGCCGCGATGTTGTTGCGCAATTCCGGGATGCCCCACGTGGTCGGCGCGCCGGTGACGTCGAACGATTCCTTCACCGTCATCGGCAGCCCTGCGAGCAGACTGCTCGAATCGGCCGATCGTGCGGTTGCTTCTGCGTGCGGGTCGTTCCAGATGATGGCGTTCAGTCTCTTGTTGAAGCGATCGGCGCGCGCCTTGTACTCCGCGAACAGTTCGTGCGCGCTGATCTGGCGGTCGCGCAGCATTTGCGTGAGTTCAGTGGCCGACTTGAATGCGATCATGTTTTTTCGTGTCCTTCGTTCCCTCGGCGACTCTGCAAGCCCCCGGCGATTTATTCAAGAGTGACGGCTATGATCGCGCCCCTGCGACATACGCATGTCGTCCTCGTAACCGAAGGAGAAAATCAGTGGCGAATGTGAACCGGCAATGGGTGCTGGCCAAACGGCCGCACGGCAACGTCAGCAAAGCGAACTTCGAGTATCGCGAAGGCCGCATACCGAAGCCGAAGGATGGCCAACTGCTGGTCAGGAACCTGTATCTGTCGTTCGACCCGACGCAGCGCGGCTGGATGGAAGACCGTCCGAGCTATCTGCCGCCGGTGAAGATCGGCGAAGTGATGCGCGCGAGTTCGGTCGGCGAAGTGGTGGTGTCGAACCATCCGGACTTCGCACCCGGCGACAAGGTGATGACCGGCGGCGGTTGGCAGGACTACTGTGTGGCCTCGCCGGCGGGTGCACCGTTCGGCGTGAACAAGCTGCCGGCCGGCGTGCCGTTGACGATGCCGCTGTCGGTGCTCGGCGTGACCGGACTGACCGCCTACTGGGGCATGCTCGACCTCGGCCAGCCGAAAGCGGGCGATACGGTGCTGGTGTCCGGCGCGGCCGGCGCTACCGGTTCCGTGGCGGGGCAGATCGCGCGCATCAAAGGTTGTCGCGTCGTCGGCATAGCGGGCGGCGCCGAGAAGTGCAAATGGCTGAAGAAGGACGCGCGCTTCGACGCA
>DATJGR010000094.1:0-3888 GCA_035494855.1 Pseudomonadales bacterium
TCGACGTTGCTGTCGCTGGTCGTCGTTCCGGTGGTGTTCACCTACGTCTATCGCGTTCAGGCGTGGCTGAAACAGATCATCGCGCCGAAACCGCTGCCGCCGGTTCATCCGTTGCCCACTGGACATGCGCCGGAACCACGCCCTCAATACGAGCCTTCACCGATCCGTCAGCGCGCGTCGCGGTAGTCATTCTGCAGCCGAACGGTCACCTTCGAGTCCGGTAGAGGTGGGGCTTGTTGCGCCGGACACGCTCCACCGCTCAATCGAGTCGACGTCTAAACGATGTCCACGTCGATCGACCTCATCGACGATCCCGCGCGCTCGCGATCCATGATGAGGCGACACCAATTGTGAGAATCGAGAAGATCACACCGAGCAGATAGAAGTTCGCGCGTGATCCGAACGTGGCCTTGATCCACGACGACGCAAGCATCTTCGTTCCGACGATGATCAGCACGATCGCGATCGACGCATTCAGATAACGAAACCGATCGAGCAGCCCCGCCAGCGCGAAGTAGAGGGAGCGTAACCCCAGGATCGCAAACACGTTGCTGGTGAACACCAGAAACGGATCGGCCGTGATCGCGAACACCGCCGGTATCGAATCCACCGCGAACACCAGGTCGCTCATTTCGACGACAACCAGCGCAAGACCCAGCGGCGTGAGCAACAGCGCGCCTTTCCTCGCCTTCTCCACCACCGAATCGGCTTTGCAATGCGCGCCGGGCACCGGCGGTTCCAGCGCGTCGTCGCTGCCCGCGCGCACCACGAAGTGCCCGCCGTGAAACTGCGCCGTGACCGGAACGAAGCGGCGCACCAGACGCATTACCGGGTGCCGTTCGAGATCGCCGTGCTGCAGCTTGACGAAGAACATGCGGATTCCGGTGATGATCAGGAAACCGCCGAACACATACAGAATCCAGTGGAAGCGGCTGATCAGCGTTGCACCGATCGCGATCATCACGCCTCGCATCACGATGGCGCCGATGATTCCCCAGAACAGCACCCGATGCTGGTACTGCGGCGCCACGCCGAAGAACGCGAACACCGCGACCATGATCACCACGTTGTCCGCGCTCAACGACTGCTCGACCAGATATCCGGTGAGGTACTTTGCCAGCGCCATGTCGCCGTCGTTGACGAATCCATCCACCGAATCGACGTCGACGCCGAGTCCGAACCACTGGAGGTCGTATGCGACATGGACAAAGATCCCGAAGCCAAGGCCTAACGAGATCCAGCAGCCGCACCGGATCAGCGCTTCGCGCATGGTCACCGAGTGGGGATTTCGTTGAAAAACACCCAGGTCGAGCGCGAGCATCAACAGGATGAAGGCGACGAATCCGACCCACAAAAACAAACCGCACCTCGTTCAAACTACACGCTATTGCCCTACCGCGATGACCGCGGTTGAACCCGCCCTCTCATGAATTCGAGTTGCGCGTCAGTCGGGCAGACCCAAAACCCGCTTCGCGATGATGTTCAACTGCACTTCCGCCGTTCCGCCCGCGATCGTGGCGGATTTCTGACGCAGCCATGTCCGCGTCGCGGAGATTTCCTCGTCGGTGAACGGCTCGCCTTCCCAACCGACGCCTTTGAATCCCATCGCCGCGATCGAGAGTTCGGTGCGTTCCTTCGCGAGGATTGCACCGGACAGCTTCACGGCCGACGAAGCGAAACCGGGAGCCCGCGCCTGCGTTTCCTCGATGACGCGTCGCTGTGTCAATCTATACGCGTGCTGATTCATCTCGTGTCGTGTGAGCGCCGAGCGATGATCGTCGTCGGCAATGCGTCCGTTGCGAAGGCCGACGTAGGCGCTGACGATGTCGAAAAGGGGAGTTTCGGCGACTCTCCCTTGCGTGCCGGAGATGTTGATGCCGGCGTGCGTCGAGCGTTCGTATTGCAGCAGACGTTTGCCGACTGTCCACCCCTGATTCAGCGGCCCAACCACGTCGTCGCGGCGCGCGACGGCGTTCTCGAACAGCGTTTCGTTGAACGGCGAGCTGCCGCTGATCAGGCGGATCGGACGTACCTGCACGCCGCTCTGGTGCATGTCGATCAGCATCAGGCTGATGCCGTCGTGCTTCGGAGCGACCGGATCGGTACGGACCAGTGCGAAGATGTAGTCCGACTCCATCGCATCGGACGTCCAGGTCTTGCGGCCGTTGATGATGTAGCGGTCGCCGTCGAGTACCGCGCGGGTGCTCAGATTGGCAAGATCCGAACCGGCGCCGGGCTCCGAGTAACCCATGCACCAACCGCCCTCGCCCCGCGCGATGCCCGGCAACCAGCGCGCCTTCTGCTCCGGCGTGCCGTAATCGAGCAGCGTCGGGCCGATGTAGTTGACGCCGCGACCCGTCAACGGCGAACGCGCGTCGATGCGTCGCAGCTCCTCGAGCAGAACGAGATACTCAGCCGGGGTCAGCTCCGCGCCGCCGTACTGACGCGGCCATGTCGGCACGGTCCAGCCCCGCCCCGCCATCCGCTCGAGCCACATCCGCGAGTCGGCCTCCAGACGCACCCGGGTGGAACCCCATGGGATCTGGCCGGGACCGCGCGCGCCAGGTGGACAATTCTCCGCGAGCCATTCGCGCGTTTCCTGACGGAACGATTCGATCGCGTTCATCGATGTTTCCTCACGCCTGACGCGATCATCTGGCAAGGCGTTCGCCAGTGCAAACCGCTCACAGATACTTCTCGAACGGCAGCATCGCGATGAATCCGGACTGCGTTCTGCGCCACCAAGTCGTATCGGGCTCCCGGTGCATCTCGACCATCGCGCCGTCTCGATCGGTTGTCCACGTCATCCGGCCGTCTTCCAGGGTTACGTGCCAGCTGTTCTGCGGCTGCATGTTCAGCGTGATCGCGTCGGCAACGGCTCGGGCGAGTTCCGGGCTCTCGATGATCAGCGCCGATTCGGCGTTCAGGTACGCCGAGCGCATGTTCAGGTTCATGGACCCGACGTACAGAGTGGTTTCGTCGAAAACGAACGATTTTGCGTGCAATCCGAACACGCGGTGCAAAGAGCATTTGCCGACCGCCACCACCGCTGCGCACGTCATCGCGTCAGGCCTCAGTTCGTACACGTCGATGCCGCTGGCCACGATCGGTTCGCGCCGCCGCGCGTAGGCGGCATGATTCGCGGTGACGTCGTTCGAAGATAACGAGTTCGTGAGGGCGCGAATGGGTACGCCGCGGGCGCGTATTTCCCGAATCACCGACAGACTCGGATCGTCGAGCACCAGATAAGCGGATTCGATCAGGATTTCGTGCTGCGTCGCTTGCGCCAGCCGTCCGAACGCCATCGCGGTAGCCTGAACCTGCGACGTTTCCGCCACGGCGTTCGCGCGCGGCGGCGGGTCGTAGATCAGCCGGGCCGGCGCCCACACCATGTGCGCCTGCGACCGCTCCACCATTTGACGCGCATCGGCTGCATTCTGCGGGAGCCCGATGTTCATCGAGCGCAGCGCGTCGCCCGTTCGGCGCGCGCCATCGAGGCGCACCGCCGCTTCCGCGTCAGTGAGTCTGTTCGTCGACAATGCGGAAATCGAATAACTCAACTCGCTGTTCCAGAACGCGTCGAACATCGTCCCGACGTGATCGACGACGGGGCCGATCACCTCGACATCGCGATCGCGGAATACCAGATCGGGATTCACATCGAAGTATTCGTCGCCGATATTGCGGCCGCCGACGATCGTCACCGCACCGTCGACGGTGAACGACTTGTTGTGCATGCGACGGTTCAGGCGCGAGAAGTCGGTGACGAGGTCGAGCATCTTGCGCATCCCGCTGCGTTGCGGGAACGGGTTGTAGATGCGGATCTCGATGTTGCGGTGCGCGTCGAGCGCGGCGATCGTCGCGTCGCGGCCGGCCACGTTGATGTCG
>DATJGR010000095.1:0-3628 GCA_035494855.1 Pseudomonadales bacterium
GCATCGGCATCTGCAGGAAGTCGCCGCGCACGATCTCGACGCGATCGTCGAATCGCCTGCGCAGATTCGCAACAAGCGTGTCGTCGATCTCGACTGCGATCACCCGGTGGGCACGCTGTGCAAGCGGCAGGGTCAGTGCACCGCGGCCCGCACCGATTTCCACGACCAGATCCGAACGCGAGATCGTCGTGCTGTGAACCAGCCGGGCAGGCGTCGCCCCTTTACGAAGAAAGTGCTGGGAGAGTTCCGCCCGACGAGGGGCGGACACGGTGGAATTGCATCATGTAGCTCATGGCGGCGAGCTTAACCCTGCTCACCCCGTCGACTCCAGATCCTCGTAGGCGTTCTGCACGAAGCGCGGTGTGCAGATCGCGAGGAACACCAGATCGGATTGGCCGACGTTGCGGATGCGCTGGCGGAACTCCGGAGGAATCAGTACCACGTCTCCGGGTTCAACGATTTCGGCCGCACGATCGCCGACCTCGACCGAGCCCTTACCTTCGAGGATCACGTAACGTTCCGCGATTCCGGTCAGCCGGTGCCAGTGCGTGGTCACGCCGGGCGCCACTCTCGCCCGCGCGATCGAAACCGCCGCATCGGCCGCCGAATTGGACAGCTCGAGAATGTGGCATTGCTCCGCGGTGAAGTACTCCCGCTCCGGTGCAACCCGCCGGATACCTTCGTTCATCAAGTACCTCCCGTGCAGAGCCTCAACGGATTCGTTGGCGTAGCACCAGCACGATGGTCATGGCAACCAGATACGGAACCGTCAGCGCCAGCAGGCCGGCCTGAAAGCTGCCCGTGTAATCCTTCGCCAAGCCCCACGCGTACGGCCCGATGAACGAGCCGATCATGCCGATCGAACCGATTGCGGCGATGCCACTGGCGGCGGACCGGCCGCGCAGAACGTCGCTCGGTATGAGGTGGATCACAGCCTGGATCGCGTTGCCGAAGACGATGGTTGCCGCATAAGCGAGCACGACGACCCACGGAGTGACCGACAGCCCCATCGCGAGAAAGGCCAGCGCCATGCCCAGCAGAAACACGGCGACATGGCCGTGGCGCTCGCGGCGTCGATCGGAATACCAGCCGGCGGCAATCATGCTGATGGCGCCGAGTACGGCGACGCCGGCGATGAGAAAACCGATGCCGGTCGCATCGAGATGCGTAACACCCTGCAGCACCATCGGGGCCGACAAGCTGAACGCGTACGCGGCGCCGAGGATGCACATGCCGCAGACGCCAAGCGCCCAGACGCGCGGATCGACGAGCGCGCGCAACACGCCCACGTCGACGGAAACACCAGGCAAGCTGTCGTCCGCGGCGAGATTCGTCGCTATCCAATCCCGTTCGGCCGCGGTGAGCCAGCGCGCCTCAGCCGGGCTGTCTGGTAGCGCGAACAGAATCACCACGCTCAACGCGATGGCCGGAAGCCCCTCCACGAGGAACAACCATTGCCATCCCGCCATCCCCATATGGCCCTGCAAGCCCAGCAGCATGCCGGCAAGACTCCCCATCACGATCGAACTGATCGGCAGTGCAACGTAGAACCGGCTGATCGCCCGGCCGCGTTCGTGCGCAGGAAACCAGTGCATCAGGTAAAACACGACCCCGGGGAAGAAGCCCGCCTCCGCCGCCCCAAGGAGAAAACGCATCACGTAGAACTGGGTCGGCGTCCTGACGAACATCATGCCGACGGCCAGCAGCCCCCACGTGAACATGATCCGTGCGATCCAGCGCCGCGCGCCGAAGCGCATCAGCATCATGTTCGACGGCACTTCGCACAGCGCGTAGCTCAGGAAGAACAGTCCGCCGCCGAGGCCGTACACCGTGTCGCTGAACTGCAGGTCGCGGTTCATCTGCAGCGCCGCGAAGCTGATGTTGATGCGGTCCATGTACGCGATGCCGTAACCGAGCCCGATCAACGGCAACAGCCGCCAGGTGGCTTTACGCAGCGCGCCTCGCCCTACGTCGGCGGATCGCGCCTCTGCTCGCTCGTCGGCCAGAACGGTTGCTTCATTCACACGCGCACAGTACCTTCACTTCCATACGCAGGAAAGCGAACGTGTACGAACTCTTCTACTATCCCGACAATGCGAGCCTCGCGCCGCACTTCGTGCTGGAAGAAATCGGTGCACCGTTCACGCTCACGCTGGTCGATCGCACCCGCAACGCGCAGAAGAGCCCGCAATATCTCGAGCGCAACCCGCTCGGCCGCATTCCCACGCTCGCGTACGGCAATGTGGTGCTGTTCGAATCGGCGGCGATCTGTCTGCACCTGGCCGACCGACATCCGGAAGCGCGTCTCGCCCCGGCCGTTGCCAGCGACGCGCGCGCACATCTGTACAAATGGCTGATGTTCCTCACCAACACGATTCAGCCGGATCACATGGCGTTCTTCTACGCCGATCGCTACACCGCCGACCCCCGCGGCGCAGTCGCGGTTTCGGCCGCGGCCGAGGAACGATTGGGCCAGGCGTACGCAGCGGTGGACGCCGCGCTGCAGCGGGAGGGACCGTTTCTGCTCGGACGCGACGTTTCCGTTGCGGACTTCTACCTGCTGATGCTGATCCGATGGGGCGCGAAGCAGCGCAACCATCCGAAACATCTTCCGGGCATCCGCCGTTGCGCCGAACTGCTGCTGCAGCGTGCGTCCGTGCAGCGCGCAGCGATCACCGAACAGCTCCAGCCGATCTACTGAGCTGCCGACTCCAGATGGAACGCGTCCCGAAATGGAACGGTCCGCATCTCCAATTGACAGCGCCCGCTCGTTCACGGTCATCTTCGTCGCTCGGAACAGCACGCAGAGGGGACTCGAAGCATGGCGAACACGAAACAACTGAACTCCGGCGATCCGCGCGAACTCGGCTTCGAACCGAAGCGCCTCGACCGCATCGGCAGAACGATGGACGCGGCGGTTGCTGCACGCTCGATACCGGGCACGGTGACGATCGTGGCGCGCAAAGGAAAGGTCGTGCACACGCACGTCACCGGCAAGCTCGACCTCGAGCGCGACGCGAAGCTGTCGATCGACAGTCTGTTCCGCATGTATTCGCAAACGAAGCCGGTTACCGCAGCGGTGCTGCTGACGCTGTTCGAGGACGGCTTGTTCCTGCTCGACGAACCGGTCTCGAAGTGGATTCCGGAGTTCGCGAATCCGAAAGTGGTCGCGTATCACCAGGCGGAGGAGCGCGTTCGCGGACGGACGGTGGCCGGGTTCGAAGCGGCGCGGCGCGAGATCACGATCTTCGATCTGCTGACGATGACGTCGGGCGTGGCGTCGATGTCGCGCACGCCGGCGGTGCACTGGCCGACGTTGCGCGGCGCGTGGGAAGGCAGCGGTTTCGCGCCCGGAGACACGCGCTTCAACGACCCGACCAACGACTACGACGACATGGTGCGAGCACTGGCGCAGAACCCGCTGCATTCGCACCCGGGCGACACGTGGCAATACGGCTCGGACTTCGACGTGCTGACGCTGTTCCTCACACGGCTCACCGGCAAGAGTCTCGACGCGCTGTTCCGCGAGAAGATCCTCGGCCCGCTCGGCATGAACGACTCGGCGTTCTACTGTCGGGAAGCGGATCTACCTCGACTCGTGACCGACCATCAATGGGACGCGGCCGGC
>DATJGR010000096.1:0-19337 GCA_035494855.1 Pseudomonadales bacterium
CGCCATGATCAACGGCAGCATGTCGAGCCGCCATTGCCGCGCGGCGTCCCCTTCAGTGCCGTGAGCAATGTACGTAACGTCGTTTTCGTGCAGCATCCGCGCGGCGGTCTCCGCAGCATGCAGACGACCCTCGCCACCCATGGCCGAAAGGCCATCGATGAACGCACGCCAATGCGGGCGCAGCGTTCCGTCCGCCGCCATCATCTCGTCGTAGGCACCCGGCGGCGGTCGATATCCCGACACCATCGGATCTACGCCTCGGTCGTCGGCCGCGTCGATCAAATCAACTCCAGCGCAGGTCGAGCGTGTGAGGGAATTCGGGGCGAACGACCGGCCGGGGTTCGTCGTGCGGCCCAGTGGTGTGACCGAACGCGAAGAATCGCGAAAGGCGGCGGCTCTCCGCCTCGTTGCTGTTCACCGGGAAATGTTCAAAGTTGCGTCCTCCGGGATGCGCGACGTGATAGGTGCAGCCGGCTACCGCGCGTCGCGTCCAGCGATCGTACACATCGAACACCAGCGGTGCATCGACGTCGATCGTCGGGTGCAGACTCGCGGCCGGCCGCCACGCACGGAAGCGCACACCACCGACCGATTCCTCGTTCACACCGGTGGCTCGCATCGGCACCGCGCAGCCGTTGCACGCGATGACGAATCGTTCCGCAGTGTGGCCGTTCACCTTCACTTGCAGGCGTTCCAGCGATGAGTCGACGTAACGCACGGTGCCGCCCGGCGCTCCTTCCTCGCCCATTACGTGCCAAGGCTCCAGCGCCTGGCGCAGCTCCAGCACCAGGTCGCCGTAGCGGATCTCTCCATAGCGCGGAAAACGAAACTCGAAGTGAGGTGCGAACCAATCGAGTTCGAGAGCATATCCGGCGCGATTCATGTCGCAGATCAGTTCGGATAGATCGTGCCAGACGAAATGCGGAAGCATGAAGCGATCGTGCAGCTGCGTTCCCCACCGCACGAGGTCACGTTCGTACGGCGTTTTCCAGAAACGCGCCACCAGCGCCAGCAGCAGCTGCTGTTGCGCGAGGCTCATCTGCGCGTGCGGCGGCATCTCAAAGGCGCGGAATTCGACGAGACCGAGCCGCCCTGTTGGCCCGTCAGGCGAATACAGCTTGTCGATGCAGATTTCCGAGCGATGCGTGTTTCCCGTTACGTCGATCAGAAGGTTCCGGAAGATCCGGTCGACGAGCCAAGGAGGCGGAACGCCGTCGTTCCGATCCGGCACTTCGCTGAACGCGAGCTCGAGTTCGTGAAGACCGTCGTGGCGTGCTTCGTCCACGCGCGGCGCCTGGCTGGTCGGACCGATGAACATGCCCGAGAACAGGTAGGACAGCGCCGGATGGTGCTGCCAATAGGTGATCAGGCTGCGCAGCAGATCGGGTCGACGCAGGAAAGGACTGTCCGCCGCAGTGGGCCCACCGAGCACCACGTGGTTGCCGCCGCCGGTGCCGGTGTGTCGCCCATCCAGCATGAATTTCTCTGTGCCGAGCCGCGTCAACCGAGCTTCCTCATAAATGGCGTTCGTGGTCGCGACCATCTCGTCCCAACCGTACGACGGATGGATGTTCACCTCGATCACGCCGGGATCCGGCGTCACCTTGATCACGTTCACTCGCGGATCCGCTGGCGGCCCGTAACCCTCGAGATGCACCGGCGTCATCAACTCGGCGGCCGTATCTTCCACTGCCGCCACGAGATCGAGATAGTCCTCGACGGTATTCACCGGCGGCATGAATACGTTCAACCGTCCGCCACGAGGCTCGACGACCAGCGCAGTGCGCACCGGCACAGCCCCTTCGAGGTCCCGTTGGTTGGCGATGGTGCGGGCTCGTTCGCGATCGTGCTCACGCGTCCAGCCACCGGTGAGGAACGGCTGCCGATGCGGATCGGGTTCAGCGAGATCCTCGCGGGCTTCGAACGGGTCCGGGGGAATGATGCGCGGATACTCCGACGGCGCCAGATGCGGCAAGGACGGCAGCGGCAGCCGATAGCCGACCGGCGACTCGCCAGGCAGCAGGAACAGCCGCTTCGACCGCGTAGACCACGATTCCGTCAACCAGCGCCGGCGATCGTGTGCCGCTTGCCAGCGTTGCACAGGCAGAACGAATCCCACCGGCGTGCCGAGCCCGCGTTCGAACACACGGGCGAGACGTTCGCGCGCCATCGGATCGTCGAGTTTGTTGTCGAGCGGATCGAGGTTTTCCGGAAGCCGCCGCTCCTGCGACGCGAAATACCAGGGGTCTTCATAAGCGGCTACCGGCGCCTGCACGGGAAGGTCGAGTCGTCGCGCAACGCCCTCGATGAATGCGCGCGCCTGCGCGGTCGTTGGCGCATAGTCCACCGCTTCGTCGGCAACGTATGCCTGATCGCGCCACAGCGGTTTGCCGTCGCCACGCCAATACAACGAAAAAGCCCATCGCGGGAGCTGTTCGCCCGGATACCATTTGCCTTGTCCGAAATGCAGCAGACCTTCGGGTGCGAAGCGCAGGCGCAGGCGCTCGATCAGCTGCGCCGCGAGCACGCGCTTTGTCGGTCCCGTAGCCGTCGTGTTCCATTCTTCGCCGTCGGGATGATCAATCGATACGAACGTCGGTTCACCGCCGATGGTCAGGCGTACGTCGGCCTCCTTCAGTTCGACGTCGAGACGATGTCCGAGCGCATCGATGCGCTGCCACTGTTCCGCCGTGTAGGGCTTGGTGACGCGCGCCGTCTCCGCAATTCTGTCGACGGCCATTTTGAAGTCGAAGTCGATCTCACACGGCTCGAGCAAACCGGAGATCGGCGCCGCTGACGGTGCTTGTGGGGCGCACGCGAGGGGAATGTGCCCCTCACCTGCCAGCAAACCCGAGGTCGGGTCCAGACCGACCCAGCCGGCTCCGGGCAGATACACCTCCGTCCAAGCGTGAAGGTCGGTGAAGTCGTGGCTGGTGCCTGACGGTCCGTCCAACGACTTCACATCGGCGGTCAGCTGGATCAGATAACCGCTCACGAATCGCGCCGCCAATCCGAGATGTCGAAGGATCTGCACCAACAACCAACTCGAGTCGCGACACGAGCCGCGCTTCAGCGTCAGTGTTTCCTGCGGCGTCTGGATGCCCGGCTCCATCCTCACCACGTATTCGATCTCGCGCGAAAGGCGCTGATTCAGTTCGACCAGAAAGTCCGCGGTGGGCTGCGCCTTGGGGCGGGGGAACGCGTCCAACCACGCGCGCAACGCCGATTCGGCCGGGGCCGCGTCGAGAAACGGTTCGAGTTCCCGGCGCAACGATGGCTCATATGCGAACGGATACTTCTCCGCATCCGGCTCCAGAAAAAAATCGAACGGATTGTAGACGGCCATGTCGGCCACCAGGTCGACCTTCACTTCGAACGATTCGACCGGTTCCGGAAAGACCACGCGCGCGAGGAAGTTGCCGTACGGGTCCTGTTGCCAGTTCAGGAAATGCCCCCTCGGTTCGACCGCCAGGGAGTAACTCAGGATACTGGTGCGACTGTGCGCGGCCGGCCGCAAACGAATCGTCTGCGGACCCAGTTGAACCGGGTGGTCGTAGTGGTAGCGCGTCTCATGCGTCAGCGCCACGTGAATGGTCATGAAGCGTTCCTGAAGCGGGGACAACGGGCGACTCTATGGGGCGACATCCACAATAGCAACCGAGCGCCACACGTTACGAAAGCGAGTTGTATTGCTCCGCGATTTCGCGCCAATAGTGACATGCGACCGCACCAATCGAGGGCGACGCTTCGGTCGCTTCGATACCATCAATGCGTTCGAGCACCGGCACGCGCGTCGCGCAATCCGGTCGCGCGTGCGGGCAGCGCGGATGAAAACGACAGCCGCTCGGCGGTTCGATCGGCGATGGCACGTCTCCTCGCAGCACGATCCTGGAACTCCGCCTCGCCTCGCGATTGCCCGGGTCGGGAATCGGAATCGCGGACAGCAGTGCGCGCGTGTATGGATGACGCGGCTGGTGGTAGATCTGTCGCGCGCTGGCACACTCGACGATCTGCCCCAGATACATCACCGCCACGTCGTCCGACATGTGTTTCACGACTGACAGGTCGTGCGCGATGAAGATCAGCGCGAGGTTCATGTCGCGCTGCAGTTCGAGCAGCAGATTCAGCACCTGCGATTGAATCGAGACGTCGAGTGCCGAGACGGCCTCGTCGCAGACGATCAGCTTCGGGCGCAACGCAATGGCTCGAGCGATGCCGATGCGCTGTCGCTGGCCGCCGGAGAACTCGTGCGGATAGCGATGGCTGGCGTCGCTCGACAGCCCCACTCGTTCCAGCAGCTCAGACACCCAACGACTACGCTCGGCCGCAGAACCGAGTCGGTGAACGATGAACGGCTCCTCGAGGATGCGACCGACGGAGTGGCGCGCATTCAAGGATTCAAACGGATCCTGAAAGACGATCTGAATCTCGCGGCGCAACGCGCGCAGTTCCGCGCCGCCCAGCCGGGTAATGTCGTTACCTTCGAAGTAGATGGAGCCGCCAGATGGTTCCAGCAGGCGCAACAGCGTCTTGCCCACGGTGCTCTTGCCGCAGCCCGATTCGCCTACGAGCCCCAGCGTCTCGCCGCGGTTGAGGCTGAAAGAGACGTCGTCGACCGCGTGCACCGACCCGACACGCCGCAGCAGCACGCCGCCGCGCACCGGAAAGTGTTTGGTGAGCCCGCGCACCTCGAGCAGCGGCGCCGTCATCGCAAGGTCTTCCAGTGGTGACACGCGACCGTATGCTCCGTGCCCGATTGCTCGAGCGCCGGCTCGACCGCACACACCGCCGTTGCGTGCATACACCGATTCGAAAATCGGCAACCCTCGGGCAGAGCAGTCAGCGCCGGAACCATCCCCGCGATGGTGGGCAGTCTGGATTTCGGTTCGCTCTGCAATTGCGGCATCGATGCGAGCAGTCCGCGCGTATAAGGGTGCAGCGGCCGCGCGAAGAGATCGGTGACAGAGGCTTTCTCGACGATGCGCCCGGCGTACATCACTACGACCTGGTCGGCGATTTCGGCAATGACGCCCAGGTCGTGCGTAATGAAGATCACCGACATGCCGCGCTGGCGGCGCAGCTGTTCGATCAGTTCGAGGATCTGCGCCTGAATCGTGACGTCGAGCGCGGTGGTCGGCTCGTCGGCGATCAGAACATCGGGGCGACACGCCAGCGCAATCGCGATCAGCACGCGTTGGCGCATGCCGCCGGACAACTGATGCGGGTAGTCGTCGAGGCGAAGATCGGGCGCGGGTATACCCACTTCCGTCAGCAGATCAACGGCGCGGCGGCGCAGCGCCGCGTCATCGCGAACATTTTCGTGCAGTCGCATCACTTCGATCAGTTGTCGTCCGACCCGTTGCACCGGGTTCAATGCCGTCATCGGTTCCTGGAAGATCATGGAGATGCGGCGACCGCGGATCTCGCGCATCGCTTCGATCGGCAACCGCAGTAGATCCGTGCCGTGCAGCAGAATGCGACCATCGACGACGCGGCCGGACGGTTTCGGAAGCAGTCCCATGATCGACAACGCAGTCACGCTCTTGCCGCAACCCGATTCTCCGACCACGCCGAGCGTTGTACCTGCAACGAGGTCGAAGCTGACGCCGTCGACGACGCGAACGGTGGCTTCGTCGCCCACGAACTCGGTCGCCAGCGATTCGACGCGCAGTACGACGTCACTCAAGATCGCGACGCCTGTACGTCTCGTCCTTCTTGAGCACCGGAGCGAACCTTTCGCCTGCTGCCATGGCAGCGCGAATGCGACGCTTCTCGTCGACGTCGATCCAGAACAGACCGCCGGCCGAGTAGACGCCTGCAGAGAGCTCCAAGGGATCGAACAACTGATCGGTGGTGCGCGTTCCGAGCCACGCCGGCAACTTGACCCAGTTCCACGCGGCTTCGCGCGTATAGGGAACCTTGAAGCTGGAAATGATCGCGCCCGAATCGAAGACCATCTGTTCCAGTTGATGCGCGAGTTCGACGCGCTCGCTCTTCGCGGACGATGCCCGATACGCGTCGATCAGCTTGTCCATCACCGGGTCGTCGTGGTTCATCAGGTTGTTCGTCTGGGGAACATGGGCGTTGACCGAATGAAAGAACTGCCAATACTCGGGAGAGATGCCTTGTGATGCCCACGTCATCCACGCGATCTGGTGCTTCTTCTCCTGCATCTGCTTGAAGGCGCTCGCCGAGTCGAGCAGCGCGAGTTCGAGTTCGATGCCCGCCTTCTTGGCTTCCTCACGAAGTACGACCAGCCGATCAGTGCTGTACGGCGAACCATACGTAACGCGCAGCGAGAGCCGTTTCCCATCCTTCACCAGGATTCCATCCGGACCCCGATCGTGCCAACCCGCCGCCTCGAGATAGTCCCTCGCCTTCGCGAGATCGAATTCCCGCGCGTGGATTGCAAGGTTGTCGTAGTCGCCAAAGCCTTCGTTGAACGTCTGCATGCGCGCGTAGTCGTTGCGCAGCACGGTACGAATCACTTTGTCGAAGTTCATGGCGTATGCGAGCGCGATTCGCACGTTACGATCCTTCAGAATCGGATCGTCTTCGTTCAGGAACATCCCCGAGGACGGCTGAGGCAGGTCGTTGTAGAACCAGTAGCGGCTCACGTAGCCGTTGTCGAACACCGTGCCTTTGGCCTTGTCGTGCCAGAACTGTGGAATGACGAGGCCGAACGTATCGGTCTCCCCCTTGATGAAATGTTGGAAGTCGACGTTGAGGTCGCGCACGACCTTGATCCGGATCTTGTCCGGGTTGAACCGATGCTGGTAGTACTTGCGATCGTTCGCCCACCAGTTCGGATCTCGAGTGAGCTCGATGTACCGCCCTTTGCGAACGTCGGTGATCTGGTAAGGGCCGGTATTGGGCTCGATTTTCCAGTTGTAATCGGCGACCCAGTTGTCGGTCAGCTGATGAAAGTGGTTCGGCACGACGCCGACGCTGTATTCGTACATCAACTCCTCGGCCGGCCTCGGAGCGGCACCTTCCACGCCGACGATTCTGTCGCCGTACGCGCGGATGTCGACTACTTGCGTCGTGTAGTAGTCGTTGTACCACGGCGCGACGATGACCTTGGACCGCATGAACTCACGCGTGAACTCGAAGTCTGCCGCGGTCACGGGTACGCCGTCGGACCAGCGCGCATCCTTGTCGATGCGGTAGTAGACCGTCTTGCCGTCCGCGTCGAACGCCCAATGCGACGCCAACGACGGGATCGGGCGGCGCGTGTTCGGATGCCACTCCACCAGGCTCATCTGGTTGTATCGGAGATATTGCGCGAATCCACCGTTCGAGTCCGGACCGACGCGGCGGAGTGTCAGCGGAAACGACTGCATCGACGTCCGGAAGGTGCCGCCGCGCTTCGCTTCGGGTGCCGCGTACGTCGGATCCTCTTCGTTCGTGATCCACACGAGGTTGTCGGGAAGCCGATCGGGAAGCGCCGCGGCGATGCCGGGTACGAGTAGCGTTGCCAGCACGAGAGCGCGGCTCAGCCCCGTCAGCAGTTCACTCATAAAACGTGAACCGCTTCGGATCGAACGCTTCGCGTATCGCTTCGCCGATGTACGTGACCATCAGCAGAATGACGATCATTGCCGTCACCACGGACGTCACGATCCACGGCGAATCGAGGTTATCGGTGCCTTGCGACAGCAGATCGCCCCAGCTCGGGGTAGGCGGGAGCAGGCCGAACCCCAGATAGTCGAGCGCGGTCAATGCGGTGATGCCGCTGGCAATCGAAAACGGAATGAACGTGACGATGACCGAGACCGTGTTCGGCAGAATGTGGCGCGCCACGATGCGCGTGCTCGACGCACCGAGCGCTCGCGCAGCCATCACGTAGTCGCGTGTCTTCTCCTTGTATGTCGAAGTCCGCATGTACCAGGTCATCGACATCCAACCGAACAGCACCATCACGAACGTCAACGTCCAGAAGGTCGGCACCATGATCGACGCAACGATCATGATCACGTACAGGAACGGCACGTTGGACCACACTTCGATGACCCGCTGGAAGAACAGGTCGAACGCGCCGCCCCAGAATCCCATCGCGCAGCCGACCGCGATCCCGATGAGATAGTTGCAGAGCAGCAGCATCAGCGAGAATCCGATCGCGATGCGAAATCCATAGACGAGCCGCGCCACGATGTCGCGGCCGGTGGTATCCGTGCCAAGGAAATGCCGCGTGGCGAACGACGGCGGATACGGTGGATACGTCAGCTCGCGCAGATCGTTCTCGAACGCGTTGTACGGAACCGGCGGCATCAAGACCCAGCCGTCGTCGCTCTCGGCAAATCGGGAGCGCAGTTCGCGATAGTTCGTCTCGTAGTCGTAACCGAGCCCGAAAGTCGACCCGGGGAGGAACGCGCCATACGTCGGGAAGTACAGCTTGCCCTGATAGCTGACGATCAACGCGCGATTGTTCACCAGCATTTCTGCGGCGCACGACATGACCAGAAGGCCTGCGAGCGCCAGCGCGGCATAGTAGCCGCGCTTGATCGATTTGAATCGATGCCATTGTTTCCGAGCGAGTGGACTGATCGTCATCCGGCTTCACCGCTGCCGAACTTGACCCGAGGATCTACGATGGCGACACACAGGTCGGAGAGAATGTTGCCGAGCATGAACAGCAGCGACGAGATGACCAGGATGCCCATTACCACCGGATAGTCGCGCTCGACCAGCGATTCGAATCCGAGCAGACCGAACCCATCGATGTCGAAGATTTTCTCGATCAGGAACGACCCCGTCAGTATCAACGAGATGTTGCCGCCGAACGACGTCGCGATCGGCACTAGACTGTTCCGGAATGCATGGCGGAACACCGCGCGACGGAACGTCATGCCCTTTGCGATCGCGGTACGCACATAGTCGGCGGCGAGGTTGTCCATCAGCGAGTTCTTCATCAGCAGCGTCGTCACGGCGAAACTGCCCGCCACGTACGACAGCACCGGCAGCACCGCGTGCCGGAAGACGTCTCTCACCCGCTCTTCCGAAGACAGATCGTCGAAGTCGTCGCTGACGAACCCACCGAGGGGAAACCAGTCCATCTTCCAGGCAAACGCGGAGAGCAGGCCAATGCCCACCACGTAGCCCGGAATCGCATAGCCCACGAACACCAGCGCCGAGCTGACGCTGTCGAACAACGTCCGGTGACGGATCGCTTTGACGATGCCGAGCGGAATGCACACGCCGTAAGTCAGTATCAACGTCACGACGCCGTAGAAGATGGAGATCGGAAAGCGGCTCTGAATGATGTCCCAGACCGGCTCCGAATAGCGCGTGGACGTACCGAGGTCGAGCCGAACGACCCTCGACAGCCAGCCGAAGTAACCGACGATGATGGGTTTGTCGAAGCCGTAGTACGCCTCGAGCTGCGCGAGCTGCTCCTTCGACAACACGCTGCCGCCCTTCCCACCGGCGTTCACGACGTGCGTTCCGGGCTGCGCAGCCATCGCCGCCTCGTTCAGCATCCGCTCGATCGGGCCGCCAGGGACCAGGCGCGTGAGAGTGAAGACGAGCAGCGAGACTCCGAGGAACGTCGGAATGATCAGCAGCAAGCGGCGGATGAAATAACTGGTCACGTCGCAATCACGCGGGTCGACTGCCCTCGAAACGAAAGTTCGACATGGTACTCGCCCGAACGCAGCGGCTCCAACGCACGTGCGTTAGCGTGATAGATTCGCGCACTTTGAAACGACCCTTACCCCGCAATGATGAATCAAGAAGTAACCGGCACTTCCCAACGACCCGCCTGGTTCGAACGCGCGTTGGCGGATCGCGGCGACGAAGGACGCGTCGTCGTGGACGACGTATCGATCTCGTACCGCGTGTGGGGCCAGCGGGGGAAACCCGGTATTGCGCTCGTTCACGGCAGCAACGCACACCTCGAGTGGTGGCGATTCGTCGCACCGTTTCTCGCGGACCAGTTCCGCGTTGTCGCGCTCGATCTCTCCGGCAACGGCGACAGCGGTTGGCGCGATCGCTACACCGGGCGCAATTTCGCCAACGAAGTGTGGGCGGCGTGTCAGGCCGCGGAACTCGGCTCGCGTCCGTTCGTGGTCGGCCATAGCTTCGGCGGCTTCGTGGTGCTCGAGACCGGGCACTACTACGGCGACCGGCTGGGCGGAATCATCCTCGCGGACTTTACGGTTAGTCCGCCCGAGGATTACACCGAATGGGGCGGACGCGCCGAGCGCGAAGGGAAGACGCGCCGGGCAACGCGCGTGTATGGCGACATCGCGACCGCGCTCGGCCGCTTCCGACTGATTCCGGAACAGCCGTGTCAGCATCCATACGTGGTCGACTACATTGCACGACAATCGCTTCGTCCAGTCGAAGGCGGTTGGACATGGAAGTTCGATCCGGCGTTGTTCGATCACCTCGAGATGGGGGCGGATCAGTGCGACAAGTTCGTCACGCTGACATGTCGCTCTGCGCTGATTCTCGGCGAACACAGTGAAGATTCCGGCGCTCAAAGCGCCGACTACATGGCGTCGATCACCGCAGGCGTTCTGCCGATCGTCACGATTCCGGAAACGTTCCATCACATGATGTTCGACGAGCCTCTGGCGACTGCGATGACGATCAAGGCGTTCGCACTCGGCTGGATCCGCGACGACCGTCGCGACGAAATGGTGGAAGCGCTGTCCCGATATCGCTGACGCGTTTGCGCGCGTCGATCCGCAGCGTATGCTCCGGAAACGCAACCGGCGGAGTGAATCGTGCGAAAGACCTGGGTTGTCGTTGCAGATCGATCGCGTGCCCGTCTCTTTTCCGTTGCTACTCCGAAAGGTCCTCTGGAAGAACTGGAGGACCTCGTGCATCCCGAAGCGCGCGCACACGAACGCGATCTGACCAGCGATCGGCCCGGCCGCTCGAACGATCAGCACGTGCTCGGCACCGAGCACGGCGCCCGCGACCAGCAGGCACACGAGTTCGCGCGCGAAATCGCACTGCGGTTGGAATCGGGTCGGGTCGAGCATCAACTCGAACAATTGATCGTCGTGGCGGCGCCGGACGTGCTGGGCATGCTGCGTAAAACGATGGGTGGGAAGCTCTCCAAGTTGGTCGTTCTCGAGATCGACAAGAACGTCACACAACGCAAGCCCGCCGACATCCGCAAGTTGCTGCCGAAATTCCTCTAGCATGAGCGCGCCGGTCATCATCGAAGTCGCGCTGAACGGCGGAACTCCGCGACGCGTCAGCCCTCGCGTTCCAGTCACCATCGAAGAGATCGCCGCGGACGGCATCGCGTGCATCGACGCCGGCGCGTCGATCGTTCACAACCACAATACGGAACCGGTGCTTGGCGGCGATGGCAGCCACGCTTCCGCCCCGTATGCGGCTATCTGGCAGCAAATTCGTTCACGGCAGCCGCAGGCGATCTTCTATCCGACGATGGGCGGCGGCGGGAACGGCATTCCGATCGAACGCCGCTATGCGCACATCGAATCGCTGGCGGAAACCGGTCTGCTCGATCTCGGTCTGGTCGATCCGGGAAGCACCAACATCGGTCGGTTTCACGCAGACGGGACGCCGCGCGCGGAGTCGCTCGTGTATCAGAATACCTTCGCCGATGCGGTGTACATGATCGAAACGTGCCGAAGGCTCAACCTCGGCATGAGCATCTCGATCTTCGAGCCCGGATTCGTTCGAGCAATCGCCGGATACCTTCGCGCCGGAAAGCTACCGCCCGGCGCGTTCGTGAAATTCTATTTCGGCGGCGCAAAAGCCGGATTCGGCTTGCCACCGACGCGGACCGCGCTCGATGCATATCTCGAAATGCTCGAAGCGTGGTCGCTACCGTGGCTCGTATCGGTTCAAGGCGGCGATCTGATCGCGCATCGCAGCTTTGCCTGCTACGTGATCGAACGGGGCGGCCACCTTCAGGTCGGCCTCGAACCGAATCCGGATCCATACAAAAGCAACGTCGAGCTCGTTGCCGACGCGGCGGCGCTATGCCGCGAACTCGGCAGGCATCCGGCGAGCTGCGAAGAAACGCGTGAACTGCTGGGGCTACGGCCGGCGATTACTTCCGCGGCGTGATGCTGTAAGCGCAACGGCGTCCGCCGTCGAGTATGTATTCCACGCGTTCCACATTCACCTCGGGACCCAGCAGTTCGCGAAAGAGCTCCAGCTCGTGCCGACAGAATCCCTGACAACTTCGTGCTGCCGCACAGATCGGACAGTGGTTCTCCGCCAGCAACCAACCCCGATCCGGCAGGCGCTCCACCTCCGCCATGTAGCCCTCGTCGCTGCGGAGCTCCGCCAGGCGGGTGAGACGCGCCTTCAACGTCTTGGCGCCGGCAAGACCCTCGCGGTAACGCGCGCGCGACGCGGTTTCCCGCTCGGCAATCACGGCCTCCAGTGCGGTGTCTCCCAGACTGCGCCGAATGGACTCGATCAGCGTAACGGTGAGTTCTGCGTGCGTGTCTGGGAACCGGTCGAGCGCCCGCTCCGTGAGCGACCAGTTGAGCGCCGGGCGACCGACCCCACCTGAGTTCGGCGTCGATTCGACCATCCCGTCCATCTCGAGCCTGCTGAGCTGCTGCTGCACACCGGGCACGGAGATCTCGAGAGCGCGGGCGAGCGAACGGGTGGTTTGCGCCCCGCGCGTTTTGAGGATCATCAGCAGTCGGTCCGCCGTTCGCTCGGCGGCTATCAATGTTGCCACTGGCGTTTCCAGAAACTACCTGGGTCGGCATTTTATAAGCCATATGTTTCAAAAGTCACTCGACGATCCGTCTTAAAACAAGCAATCTATTGCAAAACTCCTGGAGGGAGCGATGCAATCACAACGGTTATCGGATCAACTGGACACACTGGTGCGCCAACACGGAGCCGCGTTCGATCCTCATTACCCGCCCAGCGACAACTCCGACCACGGTCCGATGGCGTACCTCGCGATGTATGGGCTCGGCATCGGCTTCGACGACATCTCGGCCTTCGCCAAAGAATATCGGTCGAAACTCGTATCCATACCGCCCCCGAAGGAGCCCGTCAGCACCTCGACGTGGCGGAGCCACATCGGCCGGCGCGAGTCGTATGCCGCACTACTCGCTTTTTTCGAACGCGAGATCGATTCGGCTGGATGGCAAACGACGCTGACGAAGTTTCTGCCGCTGCTGATTTCGGGCTGGGTCAAGGATGCGTTCCATCCACTGATCCGCCTCGGATACGGCGTGGAGTTCGAGTCGACATCCGAAATTGCAGCAGGCCTGGCTTACATGACCACCATCGGCGACGATCCTGCACTCGCGAACGCGGCGACACGAGGTGCGTCGAAGGCGACGGGACGCAGCTACATCGAGTCGATTCGAACGATGCACGATTCGCGATACTCGCGCGGTCCGTTCAACATCCGCTACCAACGGATCATCGATGGCGCAAAGGATCTGCGACCTGCGAGCGGCTCCGATGGATCGTTCGAAGCGATCAGCCGTACTGGTCTCGAAGTCTTTCACGCTACCCACGATTTCTTTGCCCTGCATCTCGTCACGAGCAGCCACGCGTTCCGCGTTTGTGCCCCGTACGCCGGCGCCGGATTGACCTCGCTCTTCAGCATCGGCATCGCGACTGCGTATCTGGCGATCGGCACTCCTAGGTTCGAACCACTTCCCGTGGCCACAGCCTCGCTGCCGACGGACCGGTTGAGCAAAGCCACGGACGAGCACGACGTCAAACTCGCGTACTCGTGCCTGGCACAATCGCGCGCATTCGGCGACCCGACGTATCGATGGGTTGCAACCGAATACCTGAGGCCGCGGCTGCCTGCAACGTAGTGATCGTGTAGCGTTGCCTGACCTGATCGAGGGGATCACATGCCAACCATTTCCGATGCGCCGCCGTTCAACGGTTTGAAAGTCGTCGACGTCGCGAGCTGGATCGCCGGGCCGGTCGCCGCGACGATCCTCGCGGACTACGGCGCCGACGTGATCAAAGTGGAGATGCCGGGTGTCGGCGACGGCTATCGCGCGCTCGCTGCAGCGCCCGGCATGCCAGCGTCCGAAATCAACTACATGTGGATGATGGACGCGCGCAACAAACGCTCGGTAACGCTGAACCTCAAGGATCCCCGAGGTAAGGCCATCCTGTTGCGTCTAGTCGAAAGCTGTGACGTCTACGTGACCAATCAGCCGATGCCGATGCGCCGCGCGTTGGGTCTCACGTTCGCCGATCTCGAGAAGATCAACCCGAAGATGATCTTTGCGTCGTTGACCGCATACGGCGAAGACGGACCGGAGCGCGACCGCGAAGGCTTCGACCTCGTCGCGTACTGGGCCCGCACCGGCCTGATGGATCAGGTTCGCACCGGCGACGTGGAGCCCGCGCAGTCGTTGCCGGGGATGGGAGATCACCCGAGCGCCGTCGCGCTGTACGCATCGATCGTGACGGCGCTGTACCGGCGGGAACGGACCGGACTCGGCGCGGAGGTTCACACGTCGCTGCTTGCCAATGGAATCTGGGCAGCCGGCTGCGTCGCACAAGCGAAGCTGGCCGGCGCGGATTTTTCCGGATGGCGCAGCCCCACGCGAATTGGAATGACCCGCCCGATGTACCGCGCGGCCGACGCACGCTGGTTGCAGTTCACAATGGTTCGGACGCCCACCGAAATCGAATCCCTGCTCCAGTGCGTCGGCCTCGGCGAGTTGCTGTCCGACGCCAGATTCTCGACACCCGAAGCGCGCCTCGAACACGGCGTGGAACTGGTGGAGCGCATGCGCGACGCGATCGCACGTCAATCCAGTGCGCATTGGTTGGCACAGTTTCGCGAAGCAAAGGTTCCGGGCGCACTCATGGGAACCCTCGACGATCTCGTCATCGACCCGCAGCTTCCGGTCAACGGCATGACCGTGCCCGCTAAGACCGCGCTGTCCGACGAGACGCCCGTGATCAACCATCCGGTGAACGTCCGCGGCGCAGCGCGCCAACCCATCCGTCCGGCTCCGGACCTTGGCGAACACACCGATCAGGTGCTCGCAGAACTTGGCATCAGCGACGATGAAATTCGAAAGCTGAGGACCGACGGCGTCATCTAGTCCGTTACAGCGCAGCGACAATCGGCTGACACGTGTGTCAGGCGGGTCTTGCTATGGTGCGCCATCACGTCCGAAACGAACGCCAACGAAGATGAAATCCGCCCGATGAACTCCGGCGCGAACCAACGGCAGCGCCTCCTCGACGAAATCGACCAGTTACGACGCGAACTCGCTGCACGCCAATCATTCCAGCGGCCAACCCCGGGCAGTGTCGTTCACGCCTACCACGAACTGCTGGAAAGACACTATGACCGCCTTGATCGCCTCCCCTCGGAGTGATGGGGAGGTCCATCAACGTTCCATAATGCTTGCAGTTTTGCCACGTAGGATGGCTTTCGACGACGGTTGTTCAAAATGCTATGGAACGATTGACCCGAAGTGAAACCTGGCTGCTGTGTGCATCGCTCACGACGCTCGTGGCGGTCATCGGCTCGTTCATCCTGGTATAGGGACAACTTCTCGTTTACCCCAACCTTCGATAGACCACACACACTCCTGGTCTTCGCCTCGGCGCACACCCCTGATGCTCCGGGGCTTTTTCTTTTGGGGACGCCGAAAGTCAACTCGCTGATCATCCACGTTGAGGGGAACACATGAAATACCTGCACACGATGGTACGCGTCACCAATCTCGACGCGTCGCTGGCGTTCTACTGCGACAAACTCGGGTTGGAGGAAGTCGGCCGCAGCGAGAATGCAAATGGCCGGTTCACGCTGGTCTTTCTGGCCGCGCCCGGTGATCACTCAGCCCAAGTCGAACTCACCTACAACTGGGATGCGGAACAGCTGCGGGGCGGCCGAAACTTCGGGCACCTCGCGTATGCAGTGGACGACATCTATGCAACCTGCCAGCGATTGGCCGATGCGGGTGTTACGATCAATCGTCCGCCGCGCGACGGTCGAATGGCCTTCGTGCGTTCGCCGGACAACGTGTCGATCGAACTGCTACAGCGCGGTGCTGCTCTGCCGCCGACGTCGCCCTGGAAAGAAATGCCGAACACTGGTGAGTGGTAGCGCTCACGCGCGGTTCGCTACAATGCGCGCCGTCACCATCACGCTGAGCAGGGGGCACAACACAATGAAACTCATCAATTCGATCGGTCCGAACCCGCAAGTCGTTCGCACCTTTGCCGCCGAAAAAGGCATCACGCTTCAAACCGAAACGATTGACATCATGAAGGGAGAGAATCGCCAGGAACCGTATCTCAAGAAGAATCCTGCAGGCGGTTCGCCGTGTCTCGAGCTCGACAATGGCGCCTATATCAGCGAGATCACCGCGATCTGCGAATACCTCGAGGACAAATTTCCGGCGAAGCCGCTGATAGGCAGCACGCCGGAAGAGAAAGCAGAAACGCGCATGTGGACGCGCCGCATCGACCTGAACATCTGCGAGCCGTTGGCGAACGGCTTCCGCTATAGCGAAGGTCTGCCGATGTTCAAGACGCGCATGACGACACTCCCAGACGCGGCCGAAGGTCTCAAACGGCTCGCCCAGGAGAAGATCACGTGGCTCGACGGACTGATCGCCGGCCGTGAGTTCATCTGCGGCAAGCGCCTCACACTGGCCGACATCCTGCTGTTTGCGTTCTTGAGCTTCGGCACGCAGGTGGGGCAACCGCTAAACGACAAGAACAAGAACATCAAAGCGTGGTACGACCGGATGGCGGCGCGACCCAGCGTCAAAGCCTGATCCGACCGCGGTCGACCGTCCGGATGCGCTGTGGCGCGCAGCTCATCCGGGCGATCGCACTCCAATGGAGCGCGTGACTCAGCCACCGATTCCATGTTACTTTTCGTAGCGCTCATCTGACCGCCCGACCCACTGCTGGTAATCATTGTGCGCCGCACCTATGTCATCGCCATGGCGATTACCGGATTGATTGCGCTGTGGCTCGTGTCGGGACAGTTCGGTCATTCCGCGCCAAAGCCGCACGCCACCCTCGCCGAGCTGAACAGCGAAATCACCGCGAGCGGCGAAGACAAGCCGATGACCCGCGTGCGCGCTCGCGTCATCCACGCCGAACCGCAAACCGACGCCGTGCCGTTGCGGGGTCGCACTGAAAACAAGCGCACCGTCGTCGTGAAAGCCGAAACGGGCGGCACGGTGGTCGCTCGTCCGGTGGAACGCGGCCAGCGCGTCGAAACCGGCCAGGTATTGTGTCGGATCTCCACCGAGGACCGCGAAGCGAAACTGGAAGAAGGCCGGCAGGCATTGAATCAGACCCGAATCGAGTACGAAGGCAGTCTTAAGCTCGCGAAGCAGGGTCTCATCTCCGAGACGATGATCGCGACCACGAAGGCGCGCATGGCAACCGCCGAAGCGCAGGTCCAGCACGCGACGATCGAACTCGCGCACACGCAGGTGCGTGCGCCGTTTGCCGGTCTCGTAGAAGAAACGCAGGTGGAGATCGGCGACTTCGTCCAACCGGGCAGCGCCTGCGCGACGATCATCGATCTCGATCCGATGCTGCTCGTCGGCCGCGTTGCGGAACGCGACGTGCACAAGCTCAAGCTCGGAACTACCGCCCTCGGCACGTTGATCGACGGCACGCAGGTATCCGGAACGCTGACGTTCATCGGACAACAGAGCGACACCGCCACTCGCACTTACCCCGTCGAGATCCAGGTACCTAATCCGTCCTACAAATTGCGCAGCGGTGTGACCACTCAGATCTCGATTCCAATCGACACAGTGATGGCGCATCGCATCAGCCCCGCGCTGCTCGCACTCGACGACGAAGGCCGCGTCGGTGTACGCACGCTCGATGGCGACAACCGCGTCGTCTTCAACCTCGTGAAGATTCTCAACGACGACGGCGGCTCGGTCTGGATATCGGGCTTGCCGGAAACTGCAACACTCATCACTGTCGGCCAGGAGCTAGTAGTACCTCGACAACAGGTCGATGCAGTGTTCGAGACGCCCCCTGAGGTGCCAGCCGCACCGGCCACGTCGAGCGATCGCGAAGTTGCCGGCGGACCGCGCGTCGGATCGCGAGCGATCGCGGCACCCACCATTGCGTCGGCGAACGCGACATAGCTGACGCTCCCACGCGGCTGAACGTCCTCGTCTGAGCGGCACACGTGTTGGCCGCCGCGCTACGCGCCCACCAATAACAAGCGCAGACTCGACACGTCGGTATAATCTCTGCCTTCGTTGGAAGGAACCGATGCACGACCTAATGCCCTGCCGCGTTCACTTGGTCGCACGTCTGACCTCATCCGAGATCGAATGAGGCACATCGTTCGACTCAACGAGGCCGCGCCGCGTGGCGTCGCTCAAGTCGGCGGTAAGGCGGCGGCCCTCGGCGAACTCGCCGATCGGCATAACGTGCCAGACGGGTTCGTCATCGTCACGCAAGCGTTCGAGGAACATTTCGAACGCCACGGACTGCATCTCGGCGACGTTTCGACGGGTGAACCGGGACAAGTTCCCAACGACGAAACAGTGGCGCGGCTACGCACGCTGCCACTCGATGGCGACTTGGCGCGCGAAGTGCAGGAAGCTTTCGCGGCGCTGCCGACCGTCGAAGGGCGCGCGCCGACGTGCGTCGTCCGCAGTTCCGCCGTTGGCGAGGACGATCTGGGCAGCAGTTTTGCGGGACAGCACGCGACCTACTACTACGTAGACCGCGCCGAACTGGAGCAGCGGATCATCGATTGCTGGCTGTCGGCCTGGAACGACGCCGTTCTGAGCTATCGCAGCCGCATTGGCGCGAACCAACCGGTTCGCATGGCGGTGATCGTGCAGCTGATGATTCCTTCGGAAATCTCCGGCGTCACGTTCACGCGAGACCCGACGGGGCGCCAGCGCGACGCGATCGTGATCGAATCGTGCTGGGGACTCGGCGCGGCACTCGTCGACGGCCGGGTAACCCCCGACTGCTACGTGTTGCGTCGCGGTTCGCTCGAACTCGTAGAGCGCCGCCTCGGCAGCAAGCGATTCAAGGTTGCTGAAGACCTGCTCGATCCTGTCGGCACCCGGTTGCAACCGGTGCCGCGCCACCTGCAACGCAGCCCAACGCTCAACGACGCCCAGGTTCATGCAGTGGCGCAGTTGGCCGTCGCCTGCGAAGCCGAACGGGGGGCGCCGCAGGACGTAGAATGGGCAATCGCAAACGGCACGCTGTTCCTGTTGCAGTCGCGACCGATCAGCACCGACACCCGTGAACCGATCCCGCCGAAGGGTCGCTGGGTCGCATTCAAGCCGATTCTCGAAAATTTCACCGACGCGCTTACGCCACTGACCGTCGACATCGTGCGGCGGGTGCTGCCGCGGTTCGGACAATTCATC
>DATJGR010000097.1:0-5554 GCA_035494855.1 Pseudomonadales bacterium
GGCGTTTCTGAACTGCCTCGGCGCGCCGTTCGAGCGATTGCTGTATCGGCTGTGCGGCATCGACCAGTCGAAGGAGATGCGCTGGACAGAATATTCCGTTGCGGTGCTTATGTTTGCGCTGGTCAGCGTGGTTGCGGCGTATGCCGTCCAGCGGCTGCAGGGTCAGCTGCCGCTCAATCCGCAGAAATTCGCCGCGGTTTCGCCCGACCTGTCGTTCAACACGGCCGTCAGCTTTCTGACCAACACCAACTGGCAGAGCTACGGCGGCGAAACGACGATGAGTTACCTGACGCAGATGCTCGCGCTGACGGTGCAGAACTTCCTGTCGGCCGCGGTTGGTATGGCCGTGGTGATTGCGGTTATCCGCGGCCTTGCGCGGCAATCGTCGCAGACGCTCGGCAACTTCTGGGTCGACCTGACGCGCGGCACGCTGTACATCCTGCTGCCGATCGCATTCGTGCTCGCGCTGGTGCTGGTTTCGCAGGGCGTCGTGCAGACGTTTTCGGCATATCCCGCGGTTCCGCTCGACGAGTCCGCCCAATACGAAACGCCGAAGCTCGATGCCGACGGTACCGCGTTGAAAGACGCCCAAGGGAATGCGGTGAACGAGACAGTGACGCAGAAGGAACAGGTGCTCGCGCTTGGCCCTGCGGCATCGCAGGTTGCGATCAAACACCTCGGCACCAACGGTGGCGGTTTCTTCAACGCGAACTCCGCGCACCCGTTCGAGAACCCGACGCCGCTGTCGAACTTTCTCGAGATGCTCGGCGAGCTCTGCATCGCGGTTGCGCTTTGCTACACGTTCGGCGTGATGGTCGGTGACCGGCGCCAGGGTTGGGCGATTCTCGCCGCGATGATGATCATCTTCGTCGGACTGCTCGCGGTCGCGGTCAGTGCCGAACAGAGCGGCAATCCCGCGATTGCGGCGCTCGGTGTCGATCAGGCCGTCAGCGACACGCAACCCGGCGGCAACATGGAAGGAAAGGAAACCCGCTTCGGCGTGGTGAACTCCGCGCTGTTCGCAACGGTGACCACGGCAACGTCTTGTGGCGCCGTGAACTCGATGCACGACTCGTTCACACCACTCGGCGGATTGGTTCCGCTGTGGCTGATGGAACTCGGCGAAGTCGTGTTCGGCGGAGTAGGTTCCGGTCTGTACGGCATGCTGATGTTCGTCGTCGTCGGCGTGTTCGTGGCCGGGTTGATGATCGGCCGCACGCCCGAGTACCTCGGCAAGAAGGTCGAGGCATACGAAATGAAGATGGCGTCGATCGTGGTGCTGGTGCCGGCGTTCACCGCGCTGTTCGGTACCGCTCTGGCCGTACTCGTCGCAGCCGGGAAGTCCGGTGTGGCCAATCCCGGTGCGCACGGTTTCAGCGAGATCCTCTACGCCTTTTCTTCGGCAAGTGGCAACAACGGCAGCGCCTTTGCGGGGTTGTCAGCGAACACGCCGTTCTACAACACGGCGCTCGGCACCGTCATGTTCTTCTCGCGGTACTGGATCATCGTGCCGGTGCTCGCGCTCGCGGGTTCGCTCGTTGCGAAGAAGAAGGTTCCTGCTGGTGCCGGCACGTTGCCGACGCACACGCTGCTCTTCGTCCTGTGGCTGGTCGGCGTCGTGATCGTCATCGGCGCGTTGACGTTCTTCCCGGCGCTGGCGCTCGGACCAATCGTCGAGCATCTGCAGCTTTACCACGGCACAACATCGTGAATGCGACACAAGCGGTTTCTTCCAGTCCGGCGGGCGCGGCCTCACCCCAGCGCGCATTGGTGACCGCGACCATCTTCAAGCAGGCGCTGATCGACGCCCTCGTGAAACTGCTGCCGCAGAATCAGTGGAGGAACCCGGTCATGCTCGTCGTCTACGTCGGCAGCATTCTGACGACGCTGCTGTGGTTTCAGGCGTTGGCCGGCCGAGGCGAGGCGCCTGCGGGTTTCATCCTGGCAATCACCTTGTGGCTGTGGTTCACCGTGGTGTTTGCGAACTTCGCCGAAGCAATCGCAGAAGGTCGCAGCAAGGCGCAAGCCGATTCGTTGCGCGCGGCCAAGCGCGACACCGTCGCGAAGAAACTGACCCAACCGCAGCGCTCGGGCGCGGTGACGCGCGTCAATGCGGCCGCCTTGCGCACTGGCGACGCGTTTCTGGTGGAGGCGGGCGACTTCATTCCGGCCGATGGCGACGTGATAGAGGGTGTCGCATCCGTCGATGAGTCGGCGATTACGGGCGAGTCGGCGCCGGTCATCCGTGAATCGGGCGGCGATTTCTCCTCGGTGACCGGCGGCACGCGCGTGCTGTCCGATTGGCTGGTGGTGCGCGTCACCGCCAATCCCGGCGAATCGTTTCTCGATCGCATGATCTCGATGGTGGAGAGCGCGCGGCGCCAGAAAACGCCCAACGAAATCGCGCTGATGATCCTGCTGGTGAAACTGACGATCGTGTTCATGTTCGCCACCGTCACGCTGTTGCCGTTCTCGGCATATAGCGTCGAGGTCTCGGGTAACGGCGCGCCGATCACCATCACCGTGCTGGTCGCGCTGCTCGTGTGCCTGATTCCGACGACGATCGGCGGCCTGTTGTCGGCGATCGGCCTCGCCGGCATCGGCCGCATGCTGCGCGCGAACGTCATCGCGATGTCGGGCCGCGCCGTCGAAGCCGCAGGCGACGTCGACGTGCTGCTGCTCGACAAGACGGGCACGATCACGCTCGGCAACCGTCAGGCCTCGTCGTTCGTTGCCGTGGGGGGCGTGAGCGAACAGGAACTCGCGGATGCTGCGCAACTCGCGTCGCTCGCCGACAGCACACCGGAGGGGCGCTCGATCGTGGTGCTCGCGAAGCAGCGCTTCGGCTTCCGCGAGCGCGACATCGTGTCGCTCGGGGCGACGTTCGTGCCGTTCTCCGCCCAGACGCGCATGAGCGGCGTCAATTTCCAGAACCGCGAGATCCGCAAAGGCGCAGCGGATGCGATCCGCAACTTCGTCACCGGCAACGGCGGCAAGTACCCGGCCGAAGTGGAAACCGCCGTCAACAGCATCGCGCGGCGCGGCAGCACGCCGCTGGTGGTGGCGGAAGGCACGCGCGTGCTGGGCGTGATCGAGTTGAAGGACATCGTCAAGGGCGGCATCAAGGAGCGCTTCGCGCAGCTGCGTCGCATGGGCATCCGTACGGTGATGATCACCGGCGACAACCGGCTGACCGCGGCGGCCATCGCGGCGGAGGCGGGTGTAGACGACTTCCTCGCCGAAGCCACCCCGGAAGCGAAGCTGCAGCTGATCCGCGACTCGCAGGCGGACGGTCGGCTCGTTGCGATGACCGGCGACGGCACCAACGATGCGCCCGCGCTTGCGCAGGCCGACGTGGCGGTCGCGATGAACAGCGGCACGCAAGCCGCGAAAGAGGCCGGCAACATGGTCGACCTCGACTCCAATCCGACGAAGCTGATCGAGATCGTGGAGACCGGCAAACAACTGCTGATTACGCGTGGCTCGCTGACCACGTTCTCCATCGCCAACGACGTGGCGAAGTACTTCGCGATCATTCCCGCTGCGTTTGCGACCACGTACCCGCAGCTGAACGGCTTGAACGTGATGGACCTGACCACGCCGAACAACGCGATCCTTTCAGCGGTGATCTTCAACGCGCTGATCATTCCGGCGCTGATTCCGCTCGCACTGCGCGGCGTCAAATACCGCGCGGTCGGCGCTGCCAAGCTGCTGCGCGACAACCTGCTGGTCTACGGAATCGGCGGCATGATCGCGCCGTTCGTCGGCATCAAGGTGATCGACATGCTGCTGGTGCTGGTCGGCGCCGCCTGAGCACTCGAAACAGGCACACAGAACAAAGGACCATCATGATTTATTCGAACCTGAGACCCGCGCTGGTGATGATCGTGCTGATGACGATCCTGCTCGGTGCGCTTTATCCGGCGGCGGTCACCGCGATTGCATCGGTGATGTTTCCGTCGCAAGCGAGCGGAAGTCTGATCGAGAAGGACGGCACGATCGTCGGCTCGGAGCTGATCGGCCAACCATTCTCGGACCCCGGCCACTTCTGGTCGCGTCCTTCCGCCACGACACCATTTCGGTACAACGCAGGCGCGTCGAGCGGATCCAACCAGGGGCCGCTGAACCCGGCGCTGACCGGTGCGGTCACCGCCCGGATCAAGGCGCTGCGCGATGCGGATCCCGGCAATACATTGCCGGTTCCCGCCGATCTGGTTTCCGCGTCGGGCAGCGGACTCGATCCGCACATCAGCCCGGCCGCGGCCGAATACCAGGTGGCGCGCGTCGCAAGAGTGCGCGATCTCGATCCGGCGCAGGTCAGAGCACTGGTGGACGAGTTCACAGAGGGGCGACAGTTCGGATTTCTCGGCGAGCCGCGCGTGAACGTGCTGCGGCTCAATCTGCAACTCGATGCGACTCCCGCGGAACGTCGCTAGCCGAGACCGAAGGGCGACGATCGACGTCGCCCTTACCGCAAGTCATTTCTCGATGTCGATCAGTTCCACATCGAAAATCAGCACCTGATTCGGACCGATCTTGTCGCCGGCACCCGCTGCGCCGTAAGCAAGCTTCGGTGGAATGACGAGTTGATACTTGTCGCCTTCTTTCATCAGTTGCAGCGCCTCGGTCCATCCGGGAATGACGCCGTCCACCTGGAACGTCACCGGTTCGCCGCGCGCGACGGAACTGTCGAATACCGTGCCGTCCGGCAACGTGCCCTGGTAGTGCACCTTCACGGTGTCCTTCGGACCCGGAGTTTTGCCGGCGCCCGTCTTCAGCACCTTGTATTGCAGACCCGACGCGGTCGTCTTCACGCCATCCTTCTTCGCGTTCGCGGCGAGGAAAGCATCGCCCGCTTTGGTGTTGGCCGCGGCATCGGACTGCTGTTTCGCCTGTTGCTTCGCGATCAACTGCGTGCGTGCTGCGTTCATGGCTTCTTTGATTTCCGCGTCGGTCATCTGCAGCTTACCTGCGAGCGCGTCGGCGAGACCCGCCGAGAACGCCTTCGGATCGAGGTCGACGCCCTGCTTCTTGAGATTGGCGCCGATCTCGGTGCCGATCGCATAGCTCAGCTTCTGCTTCGGATCCTTCAGATCGGTGCCCTCGGCAGACGCGACGCCTGCGCACCACAGCAGCGTGAGTGCGACGAAATTGATGATGAGTCGGGTTCGCATCGATGCCTCCTGAATTGGGTGCGGCACAGTCTGCCTATCCCCGGGAGAGATGTCGCGGTTGAACGTGGTCACTGGATCGGGCGGAGATCGGAGCAGTGCTGGTCTTGATGACGTGAGCGGTGGGTGATTGGTGTTCCGGGTACGCTCGAGCCATCCCTGGTCGCTCTATCCGGGGCCATCCATGGCCCCGGATGCCCCTCCACACCGATCACCCGCCGCTCACGTACTCATGGCCGGCACCCGACTCGACTCCGTTTAGTGCCTGGCACCAAGTCGACTTATTCGATGAGATGAACGCGCGCAAAGCGCGCGTTCTCACTCTCCGATCACTGTCGATGGAGACATGATCCGAGGCGGAGGTGGGTATGTGTTGCGGAGGA
>DATJGR010000098.1:0-3074 GCA_035494855.1 Pseudomonadales bacterium
GTACGACGCCGAGTCCACCGAGTAGCAATGCTTGTCGCATGACGAGCTGAATGATGTCCGGCTTGCCATGCGGGTGCGAGTCCGGTCAGGACACCTGCCGCCACGACGTTCGCGCGGCAAAGTCCTAGTCCGCCTTCTTCGCCACGATGACGCCCGGAGGAACCTTCCAGTCCGGACTTGGATCGCCGAAGCGCTTCATGATTCGCCCCCAGATCGGCGCCGCGATCGCGCCACTTTCGCCGTTGGGTACGATCGTTTTCGGTTGATCGAAGCCGATCCAGATCGTTCCGACGATCTTGGGTGTGTAGCCCACGAACCAGAAATCGGCTGAGCCGTTCGATGTTCCGGTCTTGCCCGCGACGACGCCGCGATACCCGGCATCGCGCAGAGGCATGCCCGTTCCGGAATCGATCGCATCCTTCAACATGTCGTTCACCACGAACGCGACCGAGGGGTCGAGCGCCGCCTTCGTAACCGGCTGTTGTTGCCAGAGGACTTTGCCGTTCGCGTCCAGCACGCGAGTCACGAGACGCGGCCGCGGCTGCCTGCCAAGTGTCGCAAACGTCGCATACGCAGTCGTGAGCTCGAGCGGCGTCGCTTCCACGGCGCCGAGCACGACGGACGGGGCACTAGGAAAGGGACCGCTCATTCCTGCGAGTTTTGCTTGGCGGATAACACGATCGAGTCCCACCATGCTCGCCAGACGGACCGTGGCGACGTTGCTCGACGCGGCGAGCGCCTGACGCATGGTGACGATGTCGTGGTACTTGCCATCATCGTTTTGCGGCGACCACACCTTCCCGCCAACGGTCAGTCGCAGTGGCTGATCGGACAACCGGAGCGATGGCGGGTAGCCTGCCGCGATGGCCGCGGCGAACACAAAAGGTTTGAACGTGCTCGCCATCTGCCGATTGGCGTTGAACGCGCGGTTGAATTGCGAATCGTGATAGTCGCGTCCACCGATCAAGGCACGTACGTCACCGGTTCGCGGATCCATGAACACGAGCGCGGCCTGGAGATAATCGGTGCCGTTCACCGACACGAGAGAATCGCGCGTCGTGCCGGCGTATGTCGGATGCACAGATGATCCGAACGCTCCGGACTCGATGGCCGCGAGCTGGCGATCCAATTCCTCTTCAGCGATCTGCTGAAGCTTCGAGTCTAAAGTCGTCTCGACTGTATAGCTAAAGCGATCGACGGCGTCAGAAAGGCTGTCCTCGAGAATTTGACGCACCGCCTGGATGAAGTACGGGGCCTTGCTGTCGGGGATGGATACGCGGCGCCGCAGGCGAATGGGTGCTGCCGCAGCGGCCGCCGCTTCTGCGCTGGTGATCCGGTGCTGCGCCGTCATCCGGTTGAGGACGGTCCTGCGACCTTCGGTTGCCTGCTCGAGATTGCTGCGCGGATTCAACGCGCTCGGCGCGCGCGGCAGACCGGCAAGCAGCGCCGCTTCGGCGAGTGTGAGTTGTGACGCGTGCTTGCCGAAATACTCACGCGAGGCCGCCTCGACTCCGTAGGCACCGCGTCCGAAATAGATCTCGTTGAGATACATCTCGAGAATCCGGCGCTTCGGATACTTGTGCTCGATCATCTGCGCAACGCGCGCCTCTTCAAATTTGCGCGCGATCGTGCGCTGGCTCGCCGGCAGGCGATCTGGAAACACGTTGCGCGCGAGCTGCATCGTGATCGTGCTCGAGCCTTGCTCGATGCTGAGCGTGCGAATGTTGTGGTAGGCAGCGCCACCCACGCGCCGCCAATCGACGCCGTGATGTTGCCAGAACCGTTGGTCCTCCATCGCGACGAACGCGGTCGGCACGTAGCCGGCTATGGAATCGATCGAGATCTTGATGTGCTGCAGCGGGGGGATGCGCGCGAGCTCGTTCCCCGAACGATCCTTGATGACGGTGGCGCCGTTCAGGTTGTCTTCACCGAGGTGCGCGATGTCCGGACAGCCGCGAAGGCCGCACCGCGTCCACAGCACAGCGACAACCGCCAGCGCCAACACGAATGTCACCGCGACGAGCTGCAACATTCGCCACAGCATCGAAGACTTCATATACAGAGGAGGGGCAGCAACCATGCCTCTGGAGGCGCCGACACGAGATGCGTTTCTCGAACGAACATTCGTAGGATGAAGGTCGAATGTCGTTTGCGCGCCCGCGATCGTCGGCGATTCGCGACGAAGGATTCAGTGAATGGTTATCCCGCCGGATGCGCCGAACCATCGCGACGCGGCGTGAGCGAACTCACGCGGATGAGCACGATTGAGTCAACAGTCCGCCGATCACGGCAATGCGGAAAGCGGAGTTCGGAACAGCCACGGCAAATCGGATTCCTTGATCGATCTGATTTGCAGCAGCAGGCCAGCCGTCTGCGGCACCTTCTGTGGCTGCGCCTCCTGCTCCGGCGTGAAGAGATCGATCACGCTTCGCATCGTGTGGAAAAACACGGTGAACGTGGCAATGCCCGCGGTGTGCCATACCTGGCGGACCTCGGCGCCATAGTCGCCGTTGCGGCGACTCAGAAAGCGCGCGACCTCACCGGCGATCGAATCCCGAACGTACACGAAGCGCTGTCCGAGCTTACGCATGGAATCCACCTGCGTGTCGGTCAGCTTGAGGCTGTCCTTGACGAAGATCACCTGATCGACTGGATTGTTGCCGCGCATGATGCGCTGCTTGATCTGCGCTTCGGTGAGCTGCTTGACGTTATCTGTCTTGCGCGGCGTGAGCAGCGCCGAGAGCATTTGCGACTCGCGGTCCGGCGCGACGTCCATGCGGAAGTCGATCGTCAGCATGAACGGCTGACGAAACGTGTTGCGGAACACCGCCGTGCTACCGAACTGTGGATTCACGACATACTTGAATTGCTGCGACGTGGGATCGTAGCCACGAACCGTGAGCAGAGCAGGATCGGGGAAGGCAGCCTGCCCCCATCCGTGCACCTTGTTCGAGCCGTGCAGCGCCTGATCGAGGCCGCTCAAGATGTTGTTGACGAACAGCGACACCGATCCGCGGTTACCCATGTGAAAACGGTACGGATCGGGAGACAGCTGGAGGCTGAGGTTCGAGAAC
>DATJGR010000099.1:0-14185 GCA_035494855.1 Pseudomonadales bacterium
AGTTCCTTCACGTCGGCGCCGCGCTCGGACAGATACGAATCTTCCATGCGCTCGAAACTGCGCACGTGCTCCATGATCACCTGTCGCAGCGCGCCCTGCGCCCATTGACCATTGCGGATCACGTCGCGCACTTCACCGGCGATGGCCGAGTCGTCGAGCATGTGCAGGTAGGCGTCGAACAGCGCGAGTTCTTCCGGCGGAAGCGATTGCGCGAGCTGCTTGCGGATGTCGAGGATGTCGTCGCGCACCGTCGTGATCGCTCGATCGAACACCATCAATTCGACGGTGACATCTTCCGCTTCGCGATCGGGCACGCTTTCGAGGATCGCGGTCGGATGGATGACGACGGCGGTGCCGAGACAGATACCGGGCGCGCCCGCCACGCCGATGAAGCGGGAATCCTGCAACTCCGACGGACCTTCGCCGAGGTGCGCGAAATCGCCGGTCGCTTCCGCATGAGCCACGACGCCCGCGAGCTGCGCCGACAGCGTGACGAGGAATGCTTCTTCGCTTTCGTCGAAGCGGCGCCGGTCGCGCTGCTGCACCACCATCACGCCGAGCACGCGCCGCTGCTGGATGATCGGCACGCCGAGAAACGAGTGGAACGGCTCTTCGCCGATTTCGGGTAGGTAGTGGAAGCTCGGATGGCGCGTCGCGTCTTCCAGATTGAGCGGCTCGGCGCGGGTGCCGACGAGCGCGACCAGACCCTGTCCGCGCTCCAGGTACAGATGTCCGACGGCGTCCTTGTTCAGCCCTTCGGTGGCCACGAAGAGGAAACGGTCGCGCGCCGGGTCCACCAGATAGATGGAGCACACTTCCGTGCCCATCGCTTCGCGCACGCGCGCAACGATGACGTCCAGCGCGTGACGGAACGTCGGCGCCGAATTGACGTCCTGAACGATGCTGCGCAGGGTATCGAGCATGGCGTCGCTTGTCCTTTAGCGGCGAGCGGCTACGACCAGTCTTGGCGCGAGTTCCTTGAGTGCCTGTCTATACACGTCACGCTTGAATTCGACCACCTGACTGACAGGGTACCAGTAGCTCACCCAGCGCCAATCATCGAACTCCGGCTTTCCCGACCGCGTCACACAAACACAGTCGTCGCTGGCGATCATCTTCAGCAGAAACCACTTCTGCTTCTGGCCTTTGAAGTCCGGCGCCGAGTTGTAGCGCCGCAACCGCTTCGGCAGCCGGTAGCGCAGCCAGCCGGTGGTGCACGCGAGGATCTTCACGCAATGCTCTTCGAGCCCGACTTCCTCGTGGAGCTCACGAAACAGCGCGTCTTCCGGTGTCTCGTCCTCCTGGATTCCGCCCTGCGGGAACTGCCACGCATCGTGCCCGCCGATGCGGCGCGCCCAAAGCACCTGACCGCGGTCGTTGGCGACCACGATTCCGACATTGGGCCTGAATCCATCGGCGTCGACCACGCTGTCGACCTCTCACTGCAATTGCGAGGGATTGTTCCACATAGCTTCTCTCGCCAGCAAACGCGGCAGTTGAGCATTTCGATTTAGGCGTCAAAGGACTTGGCGGCTTCGATTGAACGGTTGGAGTGACGGAGGTTCGATGCGCCGGACACGCACATCCTGCCGCAACCCACCTCCATCTCCGCCGGGAACCGAAGCGCGCTTCCACCGAAACTCGAACGCGCATCAACCGCGCAGGAAAACGCACTTCAGGTATTCACTCTCCGTGATCAGCGGATGGATCGGATGGTCGGGCGGCATGCTGCCGCGGCCGACGACGAACAGATCGCGACGCGCCTGACGTGCGCCGGCGCGCACGATGCCGAGATGAGTCTCGGCGTCGAGCTGCGACGAGCACGAACAGGTAATGAGCAGACCTCCAGGTGCCAGGCAACCGATCGCGGCCCTGTTCAGATGTCGGTACAGAGCCGTCGCGCTCTTCAGATCTTTGCGCCGCCGCACCAGCGCCGGCGGATCGAGGATCACGATGTCGTACTTCTCCGCGTGATCCTTCAGGAAATCGGCGACGTCGGCGCGCACCGCTGTAACCGTTTCACCCACTGCATTGCGATGTGCGTTCGCGCGCGTCGCCGCTACCGCGGTCTCCGACGAGTCGACGCACACCACCCGACTCGCGCCGCGCGTCGCTGCGCGCACGCCCCAGCCACCGACGTAGCCATAAAGGTCGAGCACACGCGCGCCGCGATAGAGCTGCGGGAAGCGCGACCGGTTGTCGGCCTGATCGAAGAACCAGCCGGTCTTCTGTCCTTCCGCCAGATTCACCTCGAACGTGGCCTCACTTTCGACGACCAACGCCTGCGGATTGCCACGCTTGACGTCGACGTACGCGGGCAGTCCTTCGACGACGCGCGCGCTGTTCGTGTTCTTCACGACGAGCGTCTCCGGTGAGACGAGGGCATCGATTGCCGAGACGATCCGATCGAGCGCCGCCTCCATTCCCCAGGTCGAGGTCTGCACGACGCAGGCATCGCCGTACCGATCGACGACGAGACCCGGCAGTTCGTCGCCTTCGCCGTACACCCATCGATAGTACGGTTGTGGGTACAGCTGCTCGCGCCAGCGCAGCGCACGCTCGAGGCGCCGCGTGAGCAACGCATCGTCGATCGCTTCGCCGGTTGCCTCCTCGCGGCTGAGCAGGCGTACTGCGATCAGATTCGCGGGGCTCGCGTGGCCGTGCCCGATCAGGCCGCCCTCGCTGTCGACGACGCGCACCGTCGCGCCCGGTGTCAGGCCCTTAAGGGGTGTTGCCGCAACGTCGATCTCGTTCGAATACACCCATGGATGACCGCGCTTGACGCGCCGGTCATGTCCGGGTTTCAGCTTCAGACTGTCCATGAGGATCGGGCCGCGGTTAATCGGCTATTATGCGGACAACCCAGGCCCTCGGACACACCATGGCATCCGGCACGAACCGGTTGGCCGATGAAACGAGCCCCTATCTGCTGCAACACGCAGACAATCCCGTCGATTGGTATCCGTGGTGCCCCGACGCCCTCACCAAGGCGCGCGAAGAGAACAAACCGATTCTGCTGTCGATCGGCTATTCGGCGTGCCACTGGTGTCACGTGATGGCGCACGAGAGCTTCGAGGACGAAGCCACCGCGAAAACGATGAACGAGTTGTTCGTGAACATCAAAGTCGATCGCGAAGAACGTCCCGATCTCGACAAGGTGTATCAGACCGCACATCAACTGCTGACGCAGCAGGGCGGCGGCTGGCCGCTGACGATGTTCCTCGATCCGAAGACGCTGATTCCGTTTTTCGGCGGCACCTATTTTCCGAAGACCCCGCGCTATCAGTTGCCCGGCTTCGTCGACCTGCTGTTGCGGGTGTCGCAGGTGTTCCGCGACCAGCGCGACGAACTCGCCGCACAAGGCACCAAGCTCGCGAACGTGTTCGGCAATCTGAATCCCGCGGCGGCGCCCGGACAGCTGAAGGACGATGTGCTGCTCGCCGCGGCGCGCGATCAACTCGCCAGCCAGTACGACGCGCGCGAAGGCGGCTTCGGCACCGCGCCGAAGTTCCCGATGCCGACGACGATCGAACGATTGTTGCGGCACTGGGCCTTCACAGGCCGTACGCCGCCGAAAAAAGGCGCGCCGAAGGACCGCGAAACGCTCGAGATGGCGATGATCACCCTCACGCACATCGCGCGTGGCGGCATCTTCGATCACGTCGGCGGCGGTTTCTGCCGCTACTCCACCGACGCGCGCTGGATGATTCCGCATTTCGAAAAGATGCTGTACGACAACGGTGCGTTGCTGAGCGTGTACGCTGACGCGCTCGCCATCGGTCCCGATCCGCTGTTCGATCAGGCGGTGCGGCAGACCGCCGAATGGCTGATGCGCGAAATGCAGCATCCGGACGGCGGCTACTACAGCGCGATCGACGCCGACTCGGAAGGCGAAGAAGGCAAGTTCTACGTCTGGCGCCGCGACGAAATCAAACGCCTGCTGAGCGCCGACGAATACCTCGTCGTTGAGACGCTCTACGGCCTCGACAAGCCGGCCAACTTCGAAGGCAAATGGAACCTGCACCGCAGCGACGCCTGGCACGCGGTCATCGAACGCCTCGCGATTCCGCGCGACGAAGCCGACGCTCTGCTCGCGAGCGCCAGGGCAAAACTGTTTGCAGCCCGAAGTAAACGCGTTCCGCCCGGCAAGGACGACAAAATACTCACCGCGTGGAACGGCATCGCGATCCGCGGGATGGCGAAAGCCGGCCTCGTGCTGAACGAACCGAAGTGGATCGAATCGGCCACGCGCGCGGCCGACTTCATCGCGAAGAGGATGTTCGTGGACCACCAGCTCTACGCGACGTGGCGCGACGGCCGCGCCCGCCATCCGGCGTATCTCGACGACTACGCGAACCTGCTCGACGGATTGCTCGCGCTCCTGCAGGTCCGCTGGCGCGACGCCGACGCGCGCCTCGCGAAGTCGCTGGCCGATACCGCAGTGGCGCGCTTCTACGACAACGACGGAGGCGGCTTCTACTTCACGGCAAACGATCACGAGCGGTTGATCCACCGACCGAAGCCGTCCATGGACGATGCGATGCCGCCGGGCAACGGCGTGCTCGCGCGCGCGCTGAACCTGATCGGTCATCTGCTGGGCGAAGCGCGTTACCTCGAAGCCGCGAGCGGAACGCTGAAGTGGGCGCGCGCCGCGATGGAGCAGTACCCGGCCGGACACAGCACGCTGCTCTCGGCGCTCGAGGACGAGCTACATCCGCCCGAATTGATCGTGGTGCGCGGACCGCGCGCGGAACTCGAAAGCTGGTTGCGGCCGGTGCGTACAGGTTACAGGCCGTGGCGACACGCATTCGGAATTCCGTACGAGGAAGTCGGCGTAATGCCCGCGTACCTGCCGCGGCTGGTTTCGGCCGAGAAGCAGCGTCAGTGCACAGCGTACATATGTCGCGGTTTGACGTGTTCGCTACCGATCCATTCGCAGAGCGAACTCGAGGCAGCGCTGAAAGCGCCTTGAGCGCGCGCTTCAGCGCACTCGCTCAGGCGAGCCACTCCAGCCACCGCGCGTGCGGCCCGACGTTTGCGAGCAGGCGTTCGCGGCGTTCACCCTCGACGAAGTGCGTCATCGCGAGCGGCAGGGCGGAGTGCGCGTTCGTCTTCCCGGTCGACGTCGTGAATCCCGCGCGCTCCAGAAAGAACGGATGTTCGTTGGCGATCCAGATCAGTTCGCGCCGCGACGCGAGCTCCGCCAGGCGGCGTCCATAGCGTTCGCACTCTTCGGGCGGGAAGTACTGCAGCACGTTGGTGTTGACGATCACGGCCATCGCGTCGCGATCGGCCCCGTCGACCAGCGTGCGCAGCCCGTCGATCGCATTCCCCTCGACGACGCGCGGTTTCACCCGGCGCGCGAGCGCTATAGCGGCGCGCAGATTGCGGAAGCGGTCGACGTGCTCCGGCCACGTGCAGGCTTCGAGCCAGCGCGTACGCATTTCGTCTTCGACGTCGATCGGGTGCAGATCGAGGCCGACGCGACCCGCGATCGCGGGCCACGGTGCGAGTTCCGGATTCCCGCGCAGCTGTGTCCGTAGTTTCACCGACGAGGTTGCGTCGCCGGCGCGCAATCCGTTGCCGTAGTCGTACGCGTAGCGGTCGAACAGCAGATTGAGTCCGGCCGAAGCGCCGACGTCGATGATCCAGAGCGGCTTCGCCGCCTGCTTCGCGGCCAACACGAAGGCCGGCAACAGGTAACAGCAGCGGTTCACCTCGTTAGTCTGCGTTCCGCGCGTCGTGAGCAGCGATTCCAGCCGTTCGCGTTCGCGATCTACGAGTGTCCGAAAGGCTGGATATGCGCGTTCCGGGGGCGCCGGCACGTCGGCCAGGTTGGGATAGAACGCCGCGAGGCCAACGCCGTCGACCCCCGACAACAGCGTGTAATGGACCGCTGCGAACAGCAGTGTCGGATCCGCCCGAGTCTCGATCAGCCCTGCGATCCAGTCCAGCATTTCCGAGTCGCGCGCGATGGCGAGACTGACGGTCTCGTAAAGCGGCGATAGGCCGCGACATTCCACTTCCGCGAAGCGTTGGAAGCGCTCGGCCCATTTATGTGCTGTCGCCGGCATCGGCTGAAGTCCATCGAAACGTCGATGCGGGAATTCTGGCACAGGTCGGACGGCGGATGCCGCGACCGCGCAGAGGGTCTTGCGGCCCAGCGCCGTAGCGCAGTACAACGCATCACCGCAGGCAGGCGCGCGATGTTCATCATATTCGACGCCGAAAGACCCTCCGACTCGCCGTACATCGAGCGGGTGTGGCGCTGCCACAGCGAGCGCGCCGGCACGTTTCTGTCGGTGGCGTCGAGCCACTGGGAAATGGTGGTGACCCGCCTTCGCGGCCAAACCACCGTCACGCTGCGTGGCCCGGAGACACGCGTCCGAGAAGTCGCGTGCCCCGCCGACGGCGAATGGTTCGCGATCCGGTTCAAAGCCGGCACCTTCATGCCGCAGTTGCCGGTGCCGCAACTGATCGATGGTAACGACGTCACTCTGCCGCAGCCTACGCATCGGTCTTTCCTTCTGAACGGATCGCGCTGGGAGATTCCGGACTTCGACAACGCTGAGACGTTCGTCGCCCGCCTCGCGAAGTCCGGACTGATACGTAAAGACGCCGAAGTCACCGCGGCATTGCAAGGTGAGCCCCGCGCGGTGTCGACCCGCACTGCGCAGCGGCACTTTCTGCATGCAACCGGCATGACGCACGCGAAGCTGCGGCAGATCGAACGCGCGCGCTTTGCAGCGAACCTGCTTCGCGCCGGCGTTGCAATCGGCGAAACGGTAGACGCCGCCGGCTACTTCGATCAGGCGCATCTCACGCGAGCATTGAGATCGCTGATCGGCCTGACACCGACGAAGATCGCGCGCCACGAACGGCAACTGTCGTTTTTGTACAAGACCCACGATTTCGATCGATCGTACGATCGGCGCCTCTCAGCGGAGCACACCAGATGAGCAACGGGTTTCGACGAGGCACGTCGTACTGGGTGGGATGGGCGATGAGCGGGCTCGTCATCGCTTTCATGCTGATGGACGCCACGATGAAACTGCTCGTGCTGCCGATCGTCGTCGAGACCGGGGCGCAGCTGGGCTTCGCCGGCGCGGACATGGCGCGCAACCTCGGCATCCTGTTGCTCGCCTGCACGATCCTGTATGCCGTGCCGCGAACCGCGGTGCTGGGTGCGATCCTTCTGACAGGTTACCTCGGCGGCGCGGTCGCGACACACGTGCGGGTCGGTAGCCCGCTCTTCTCGCACGTGCTGTTCGGCGTATATCTCGCCGTTCTGTTGTGGGGCGGCCTCTACCTGCGCGACGAGCGCCTTCGCCGGTTGATGCCGTTGCGCGCGGACGCGTAGCGGTCGCTACGCCGCGGCGGCAGTTCGGTCAGATTGAACGTCACCAGAACAGCGCCGCGACGAAGATGCCGATCATCGAGAACGCGAGCGCCAGCTTGACGACCACACCGACCAGCAACCCCACGCCGGTTGCGAGACCCACGCGGCCCGCGCGCTGCAGGTTGCGCATCGCAACGAATTCGCCGATCGCAGCCCCGACGAACGGCATGAACAGCACACCCCACAGCCCGGTGAATACGCCGACGGCGGTGCCGATCGCAGCGCCGCTCACCGCGAGCGGACTCGCGCCGAGGCGCTTGGCGCCGAGGCTACCGGCTACGAAGTCACACGCGACGCTCGCGCAGGCAAGCACGCCGATCACGCCGAGCGTCCATCCCGAAACACGGCTCCAGTCGTCGATCCACGCGCCGAGCACCGCCCCGGCGAAGATCAGCACCGCGCCCGGCAGGATCGGCAACACCGTCCCGACGACGCCCGCCGCCATGAGGGCGATCACCAGCACCCAGAGTGCGATTGTCACCTCGGAAGGCTCTTCAGCGAAGTTCTCCCAATCGTGCGACCGCCACCATCGACGTCGCTACTTCAGCTTGGTCACCGCCGTCTGAGCGAGCGCGATCGCCATCGGTCGCATCGCATCTACTGACGCATCGCTTTGTAGACCGACGTGCAACGCATATGCGCTCGTGGGCGAACTGATCGTGAAGACCTCTATATTGCCGGGCGCACTTCGCAGATATGCTCCGGAGCCGACACCGTCGATCGCTTCCGCGCCCTCCGGTGTGGCCAACGCGGTGGTCACGGTGCGCGAGTAAATGATCAATTCGATCGAGAGGTCGTCGCCGCCGTCGAAGGAACAGACCGGCTGTCCGCCGGGCATTTGGTCCGATTGGTTCGCAAGGCGCATCACGTCGGCGCGTCCCGTCGCTCTCTGAATGTCGGCCTTGGTCAGCAGCGAGCAAGGGTCCGGCATCGGGCGCGTACCTTGGGCCGCTTGTGCGAAGTCGTCCGAACCAACCACCGCGGCGCCCAGAACCGCCCCGATGACAACTGCATTTCTCATGGTCAGCCCTCCTCACACACCCTCGAGGTCCTTGACGAACGCCTGCGAGCGCGCAATCGACGCCTCCATTTCGCGAATCAGACGGGCAACGTCCGTCTCGATGGCCGCGAGTTCGTTCTTCAGCGACGCGATCGCCCGGGCGTTCAGATTGTGCTTCAGGTAGAGCACCTGGTCGCGAAAAGCGTCAAGTACAGGCTTCATGCGACTCTCCGCCCGGAGCATCGAAGCCATCAGGTCCTTGTACTTCGCCTCCGTAGCCTTGAGCTTCTGCTCGCTCGAGCGCCGCAACGCTGCGCTCGAGTACTTTCCGAGTTCGTCGCGCCATTCGCTGAAGAGCGCCCCGGACACGCGCTGCACATCGAGGATCCGGTGCGACACGGTCTCGGCCTTCGACTCGCTTTCCTTGAGCGCCCCGGAAAGACCGTCGTAGAGATCTTCGAGGTCGCCGCCGCGGTAGCCCGTCACCGCCGAGAATTCCTCGAGCGCGCTCTGAAACTGCGCCTTAGCGTCCTCCTGTGCCGCCATCGCGTCCTTGACGCGAGCGGAGAGAATGTCGCGCTTCTCGATTCCGAATTTCTCTTTGACGCCGTATTCGACCGATTCACAGCCGGGCTGCAGGAGGAAAACCAGCACCACCCAGATCCACTTGAATCCGGCACGCTCTTTCGGCGACAGCATCCGCTGGTTCTCCGTCTGAACACTCATCCTCCTGAGCGTCCTTCAAATCGAGCAACATCGCTGGCAACCGGGCGAAATGCAGCCACTTCGAGCTCGAGATAACTCTGGAACACCGCAACGTGCACGAGCGCCGCGTCGGACGAGTTCGGCCACAGATCTTCGCTGCGAAACCGCACGTCGTAGGTCGGTTCGTCCGCGGCTTCCACGCCGTGTGCATGCGCATCCGGAAACGGATAAGCGGGCGACTCGCTGACCACCACGCCGGTCCTGCCGCGAATGTAGCCCGGCATGCGCATGTGGCCGGGGACATAGTCGTTACGCACCTTGACGCGGTCGCCAGGCGCGAACCGCTGTCGTGACGGGACGTTCGGTCGTCCTGGCGCGCTCGGCGCCGCGATCGGAAACGCGCCCTGCGCGCGCCGCTCGAGCTCTTCCTGCGTCACGATGCCTTTCTCGACGCACAACGTCGCGAGGCTCGTCAGCGAGCGCTCGTAATAGCTTGCGGTGAGATAGTGACGCGGCTCCATCCGTTCGATCGCGTGCCGGTACTCGTCCATGTTGAAGATGCCGAGCCGCACCGCGAGCGAATACAGCGCATTGACGCGCCGTTCCCACGGTTCGTGAAATACCTGCGCGTTCAGCGCGTATCGCACGCGTCCGAACCCCTGCCTGCCGCCGAGATCATGCATGCCGTCGATGGTCGTTCTCCTACAGTCGCGCGACGCCGATCATCGAATCTTTCGTCACGATGTTCGCGAGCTCCGCTTCGGACCAGCCCGCGGTGTGCGGCGGACGCACCGGCAGCACCATGTAACGCGTATCGGCCGTGGTGTCCCACACGCGGATTTCGACTTCCGGCGCGAGCTCCAGCCCCATCTCCGCAAGCACGGTGCGCGACTGCCGCACGATGCGCGCCCGATATTCGAGATCTTTGTACCAGTCCGGCGGCAGACCGATGATCGTGAACGCCGTGCACGAGCACAGCGTGCAGCAGATGACGTTCTGCACAGCCGGAGTGTTCTCCAGTACAACGAGATGACGATGGTGCGGCGGCATCGAAAGGCCGAGTTCTGCCACCGCGTCGCGACCGTTCGCGAGCAGGCGTTGTTTGAACGCCGGATCCGTCCACGCCTTCGCGACGACCCGCGCACCGTTTTCGGGAATCCACGTCTCTTCGGTGAGATGCTCGAACTGCTCGATGACTTCCGCGGGTTTGAAACCGCGCTCGTCGAAGGCGGCTTGAATGGCGTCGACACGTCGCTCGACAGGCGCGATGTTCGGATGTGTGTCGTTGCGGTCGGCCATCGTGATCCTCCGTGTATCGAAGAGGCGCCTGATTGTACGGCGCGTGCAGACGCGCGGTCACTGTGGGATGCTCCGGGCTCAACCGACGATGAGGGGTCGTTGAGTGAGCCAATCCGCAGACTTGCTCGCGCCCGCCGCGCGCGACCCGATCGTCGATGCGCCGCGCACGTTCGAGTTCGGCAGCCGCTACACGTACTACGCACTCGCGGTGTTGCTCGGCGTCGGCACGTTCAACATCATCGATCGCACCGTCATCAACCTGCTGCTGGTACCGATCGGCCACGATCTGCAGTTGTCCGATACGCAACTCGGTCTGTTCGCCGGCACCGCGTTCGGCATCTTCTACGCGCTGGCACAGATCCCGATCGCGCGTTTCGCCGATCGTAAGCCGCGCGGGCGCATCATCTCGATGGCGCTCGCGTTCTGGAGCGTGATGACGCTGCTGCAGAGTTCGGTGACCGGGTTTTTCACGCTGGCGCTGACGCGCGCAGCGGTGGCGATCGGCGAAGCGGGCAGCGGTCCGGCGTCGATGTCGATGCTGGCGGATCTGTTTCCGCAGGACCGCCGAACGCGCGCGTTCGCAATCCTCGCGGCGCAGGCGCCGATCGGCTATGCAATCGGCGCGCTCGTTGCGGGGTTCGCGCGAGAAGCGATCGGCTGGCGCGGCGCGCTGATGCTGGTCGGTGTTCCCGGATTGATCTTCGCAGTCATCGTCTGGCGTACGGTGCGCGAGCCCACGCGCGGCTACTTTCAGACGGGACCGGTCGAACCGTCGGCGACCCTGGGCGAAACGCTGCGTTTCCTGCTCGGTCTGCCGGCGTTCCGCCACACGCTGATCGCGTACACGATCCTCGTCACGGTCGCCGGCGCGCAGAGTTTCGATCCGGTGTACCTGGAACGCGTGTTCGGATTCTCGCCGAAGGAAGTGGGCTCGTTGCTCGGCGCCGCAGGTCTGCTGTCGATCGTCGGCTACTATCTCGGCGGTTGGCTGTGCGACCGCATGACGGTGCGCGACGCGAGTTGGGCATTGCGGCTGCCGGCCATCTTCCTGATTTTCAACCTCACCATAGGCATCGCGTACTACCAGGCACCCAGCCGCACGGTGGCGATCGCACTCGCGCTGACCGTGCCGTTTCTTCCGGGCATCCTGCCGATCGTTCTGGCCACGGTGCAGAACCTGTCGCCCGCGACCATGCGGGCGCGCGCCGCGGCGATTCTGTTGACCGTGTCCACTCTGGTCGGCATCGGATGCGGCGCACCGCTCGCGGGCGCCATCTCCGACGCGCTCACGCCGCGGTTCGGCCTCGAAGCCATTCGCTACTCGTTACTGTCGATCGTCGTAACGGGCGTGCTGTGGGCGATGGTGCATTTCTGGCTGGGTTCGCGCACGCTGACGCAGAACATCGCGGCAAAGCACTTGCGAACATAGGCCGTCGTTCACCCAGGAATGCCCGTCCGCGCCATCAGACCGCCGTCAGCGACGATCGCGGCGCCGTTGACATAAGCCGAGTCGTCGCTCGCCAGAAACACGGCGACCGACGCAATGTCGCTCGGACGGCCGATGCGGCGCAGCGGCGTCGCCCGCTCCATCCGGGCGCGCGCCTCGTCGGTGAACGTCTTCAGGATCGCCGGTGAGCCGATCACCCCGGGGCAGATGCAGTTCGTGCGGATGCCGCGCGGACCGAAGTCGACCGCCATCGAACGGCTCAGGTTCACGACCGCCGCTTTCGCCGCGTTGTAGGCCGCCATGTTGCGGTCGCCGGTGAGACCGTCCACCGATCCCATGTTGATGATCGCGCCCGACCCGCGCTCGAGCATGTGCGGCAATACCGCGCGCGACACGTTGAAGGTGCCGCGCAGGTTGACGTCGAGCACCATTTCCCAGTCTTCCAGCGACACGCTAACGACGTCGCCCGGCCGCGTGGTGCCCGCGTCGTTGAACACTGCGTCGATGCGGCCGAACTCCGCGAGCGCATCGGCCACGCATTTCTCCACCTGGTCGAGAAAGCGTACGTCGCACGCGAACGCGCGTGCGTTGCCGCCCTCCGCGCGAACCAGTTCGGCTGTCTGCTCGGCGCGCGGCGCACGCACGTCGACGACCGCGACCGCAGCACCTTCCCGCGCGAACGCGAGCGCCGAATCGCGACCGATGCCCGCACCGGAACCCGTAATCAATGCCACCCTGCCGTCGAGCTTGCCCACGCTGAACTCCCTCCTCTGTCGGTGATGCAAGGTTACGCGCCAAAGCCCCGGACTTGACACGCACTCGCATAAATCCGTACTTAGTCGCATCCAACCTCTGTCGCGAGGGCAGTCATGGCGGTCGTCGAAACGCTTCAAGGCAAGGTCGAAGGCGAGCAACGCGACGGGCAGCTCGTCTTTCGCGGCATTCCATTCGCGCGACCACCGGTCGGTTCGCTGCGCTGGCGCGCGCCAGAACCGATGGCGCGCTGGAGCGGCGTGCGCGCCGCGCAGGAATACGGCCCACAAAGCTGGCAACCCCCACGCGTGGCCGGCACGCCGCTCGCCGGATTGATGTCCGTTTCGGTGCCGTGCGACGAGGACTGCCTCACGTTGAACGTCTGGACGCCCGGTGCCGACGGTCGCGCGCGGCCGGTCATGGTGTGGATCCACGGCGGCGCGTTTTCGATCGGTAGTTCCGCGCAAGGCATCTACGACGGCAGCGCGCTTTCGCGACGTGGCGATGTCGTGGTCGTAACGATCAATTACCGCCTTGGCGCGCTCGGCTTCCTGCGACTCGCCGACGTGACCAACGGCCGCATTCCCTCGGCGGGCAACGAAGGCCTGCTCGATCAGATCTGCGCGCTCGAGTGGGTGCGCGGCAACATCGAGCGTTTCGGCGGCGACCCGACGAACGTGACGATCTTCGGCGAGTCGGCCGGCGGCATGAGCGTCGGTGCGCTGCTCGGCGCGCCCCGTGCGCGCGGTCTGTTCAAGCGCGCGATTCCGCAAAGCGGCGCGTCGTCAACCGCAACGCCTCGCGCGCAGGCGTCGCTGGTGACCGAAGGTTTCATGAAGCACCTCAAGCTGAAAGCGAGCGACGTTGCATCGCTCGAGGCGATGGATGCTCAAGCGCTGACCACGGCGGCTGCGCGCTACACGCTCGTGGCCGGAGGCATGCCGTATCAACCGTGCGTGGATGGCGACCTGCTTCCGGCGCTTCCGCTCGACACGGTGAAAGCTGGGAACGCCGACGGCGTATCGGTGATGGTCGGTGCGGCCGCGCACGAATGGCTGTTGTTCAGCGCAATGGATCCCGCCGCGGCGACGCTAGACGACGGGCACCTCAAGGCGCGCGTCAGCGGCCGGGTGGGCTCGTCCGCGGAAGCACTGATCACCGGCTACAAAGATCTGCTCGCGTCGCGTGGCGAGCCGCACGACCCCCTGTCGGTCTTCGCCGCGATCGAAACCGATCGTGTCTTTCGAATTCAGGCGCAGCGGCTCGCCGATGCGCTTGCCACGCGGAGCCAGCCGGCCTATCACTACGAGTTCACCTGGCGTTCGCCGTTGCTGAACGGAAAGCTGAAATCGTGCCATGCGATCGACATCGGGTTCGTGTTCGGCACGCATGCGCTCAACGACGGGGTCGCGAAGTTCTGCGGCGAAGGTCCGTCGGCGAACGCACTTGCTGCAACGGTGCAGGACGCGTGGCTGTCGTTCGCCCGCACCGGTACGCCGTGTGCGGCCGGACTCGATGGTTGGAAGCCGTACGATCGGGAGCAACCGACCACGGCGATCTTCGACGTGCCGGCCGGCGTGTC
>DATJGR010000100.1:0-10685 GCA_035494855.1 Pseudomonadales bacterium
ATGCCGAGTTCGTCGAACTACTCGACAAATTGATCAACGACTCCGGCCCGGCAACTACCTACGATTTAGAGGCGGAGTGGCGCGCTGGTGTTGAGCGGGCGCGAGGACTCAAGACAGAGCAGCAGGCATGACGAATCGCGCGACGAAATCCGCGAAAAAATCATCCTCAAAAGAGAACACCCGACGTCCCATCGGAATGCCACGGACGCGACGACCGACCACCGCGGCCACGATCAAGATGCGCAATTGGCTGTGTCCATGCCGACGAGTTGGTGCACGCGGCGCCGCGACAGCTCGGGCGTGCGATCCGCCACGTCGCCCTCTTCGCGTTGCGCCATGATGTCGGATTTCAGTGAAGAGAGAACGACTTCGCGCTACCTCGAGATTCGCGCATGTGGGTCACGTCGAGCGTGTCGTTGATTGCACAACGCTTGGCAATGGCCCAACGGCGCTCAGCAGAATCCGGACCGACCTTTTATCGACCAGCGTGAGGCACTACATGGCTGCAACCCGTAGCGCTAGCATTGAAGCCCGAGCGCGCACGAGGAGGTTTCGATGTCTTTGCAGTTTGCTGTTGGCATCAAACTGAACGGGAAGACAGATCACATCTTCCTGGAGGCCGACGATGCGCTTATCGCGGCACTCAAAGTCAAGCTCACGCGGCCGGACGCCTCCATCATGTATGTCCGTCGCACCAACAAACGGGGCGACGCGCGACACGTGCGGCACGCCTTGGGAAAAAGCAGCCCTAGATGAGAGAGTTGCATCAAGTCGCGTCGATCGTCCGTTCCTCGTACTTGCCAACCCGCGATAACCTATTGGCGCGCCCGGGCTGACGGCCACCCAAGTCGACAGCCCATTCGTCGAAAGTGACCGACGGTTGGCCCGAAATGATCGGCCACGAAGCGTCGCAACATCTACGATGCCCAGCTCGCTAGGACGCGCCATGGGGGTATCTCGTGACCACATATACAGTGCTGAGTCTCACGGTGATGATTTGCCTCATTGCCGGGACGAACATTATCCGCACCTGGAATCACCGTTGGTCGGAATCGCGGCGCGCCGATGCGGAGCGCCGACTTGAAGATCTACGCTGGCGGTTGCAGCAGCGTGAGCGCCAGCAAGCCTTCGATCGGATCAGGTAACCACGAACAGCGCACCATGAGATGCCTGTTGGTTGGGCTCGCGAAAGTATTCGCTGACCAAGCTGCGTCAGCAGAAGCTCTCATGTCGCGTCGTCGGGATCGCCGACGGTGACAGTCTGACGTGTCTCCTCGAAAGAGAGGCCGGGCGCAAAGACCCAGCCTAGTGTCAGCGCGTTGTCACGTTGTGACCGGCGGCCGTGAGGAGCCATTCGGTGCAATCGCGACTAGCTTGCTCATCATGTGGCGCAAGTGCCTCGGCATCTAATGCTTCGGATGCCCCTCAGCCCGTCCGTTCAGCGGCTCGACTGGAGCGCCCTCCGGCATCGCGGTGAACATGTCATCGTGTCGCTGCGTTTCGGCGTGAACGATAACCGCACGCGCGCACACTCGCGCATCCGGCGCGGGTCGCGTGTGGCCGCACGCGGGGCCTCATGGCTCGTCGTGCCGAGCCGTCGTACGTTCCGGGTAGTGCCCCGACGCTGAACTTTCCGCAGCCTCATAGACACCCTCGACGTAGTGGATGTACGAGACATACGCCTCCACGTATTCGCGACCTGCATCGACATCGTCGGCCTTGAACGACTTGGCCGCCTTGGCGTGTTTGAATCGCTCCGACAGTCCCGTGCGCATTTGATCAACGAGCAGGTCGGAAAGCGCCGTTGCATCGCCGGATTGCAAGGCACGATCCGCTGCGGGAATCGCTGGCCCGAGGTCCCGCCCGGCCGGTTTCAGTCCCGTGTAAGGCGCTCCCTCGCCAGACCTGTGAATGCGGACGAGTGTCTCGAAGAAGTAGGTGTCCGCGAGTTCCCGTGCCTGCGGGTTCAGTTTGCGGATGTTCATGGTTCGCTCGAACGCCTCGCGGATCGCGGGTTCGTCGCTCTTGCGAACCCAAATGATCACGCGATTTGCGTCGCCCTGCGCAAGCGCCTCCTTAGCGGCCATGACCACCGGGCCATCAAGACCGTCGCAGTGCGCACTTGCGATAGGCGCATGGACTGCGGCGATTCCGCATATACAAAGTAGAGCTGCCAAAGTTCTAGTACATCGACTTCTTCGCATGGTGTGTTCCTCCGCGTGGGTATGCGCTGGTGCGGGCGTCGGGTTAAATCTGGACTCGTTGCTCATGAGTTCTGATTCGAGCGCCTCAGTTCGTCCGTCAGGGGTGATGGACCGGAGTGGTGCCGACACCAAAGTCCTCGGATCGAGGTGAAGGGGATGGTCTGCACCCACTGACGTTGTCGTTACCGAACACGATCATTCGCGACGGTGATGCGGTCGTCGTCCCGCCACCATTCGGCGGTGCGGCGTGGGCGGATTCGGAGAACAGAGCGGCACGCGAAGCGGCGAGCAGAACAGTTCGCATGATGCACACTCCGACGGATGGATGGGGAGCTTTGATCATGCGCGATCCCACAGCGCAGCGCCGTCGCGGATTCCACGTACGGGCAAAGGCAAGCAAACGAAGATTCCCGACATCGCTCGCGAGCTCGGCGTCGTCAACGTCCTCGAAGGCAGCATCCGGCGCTCGGGCGATCACCTGCGTGTAACGGCCCCAACCTCTCGGCGCGAGGGCAAAGCCATTGGGCTCGCCGCGACGACCACCTTCACAACGCGCTCGAGAAGCGCGAGGAGCACGGTTCGGTGGCGCTCAAATGAGCAACGACGATCCAACGCCGAAGGCCGTCAGCACAGCGAGCACGCTGATGAAACGAGGTGCCAGAAAGGCGTTGAGCGCTTCGGCAATGCAACGAAGGCGATTGAACCGACCCAGCGCAAGGACGCATTGGTTGACGTGAGCGCGCAGTTGCGCTTGATCGTATCCGTTTGAATCAATCTGCCAGTCCCGCGCGGCGTTGCCGAAGAGCGGGGACAGTGCGAATCCATTCGGATCTCGTGCATTCAACGGGATTACTCCGGGGACGGTTGGGCGGGAGTGCCGAGAGTGGTGACTGGCACCCCTCCATTTACGGCGTTCCGACTCCTTCGTGTCTGTTCGCTGCCGAACGGTCGTGCCGGGCGAGGTGCAGTCCGCTCAGTTTGGATCGACGAGAACGGCGTGGCGTCAGGTGGCCGCGCAAACTACGCCAAAGTGCAGTACCAATGACGCGATGGTGGTGGCGACGGCCACGCCAAATAGCGATCCAATCCAGAAGGGCAGCGAAGCGTCACGTTCTACTAGAACACTCATCAACGCTCTCCGAACCGATTTTGGGAAGCGAATGCTAATGGTTCACGAGCGACACGCGTGTAGTCGCATCGCGCTGAATTCGGGTGTTACCTCTGTCGGACGATGAACGTATGTTCGCTACGAGCCCAGAACGAGGCGCACCAGGATCGCACCTGCGTCATTTCGCTGAGGGAATCGACCGCGAGGTCAGACGAGCGCCGTCGCCACGGAAACACATAAAACTGTCAGCACGATCATGATGCCGGCGAATTCGAAGAGGTGACGTTCATGCGGCGGCTGTTTGCTCATCCTCGGCGGCCGAAGTGCGTTGCGAGATAATCCACCAGCCTCCCGAGCACGCGCGGATCCAGACCGGCTCCGAATTTCGTTCCGCGATTCTCGGCGAGATTCCGTCCGTTGCCATCGATACGGTCAATCCGGTCGAGCCGTGGCCGTGCATCCGACCGCGCCAGTGCATCAGGTTCCGATTCAGCCACGCGGATGTTCCGTGGTGTGGGACTGTAGTTGACGCGTTGCGGGCAACACCGTCTGTTCGCGAGCGAACATTGCGCCGGTCATCGAGCCTTGAATGTCAGAAGGCGCACCGCAGACTCGGTGACTGGTTCAAACTACCGCTCGCGCTCGTTGGGTGGTCCCCATAACTGCTGCAGACGTTGATCGCGCCCGCACTTCAGCCGGTAGAATTTGTAGCGCAACGGATTCTTGCGGTAGTAGTCCTGGTGATACTCCTCGGCCGGGTAGAAACGACCGGCCGCCACGATCTGCGTAGCGATCGGCTTGTCGAATTCTTCCTGCACCTTCTGCTTGGACGCTTCGGCCAACGTCTGCTGCTCGCGGGTGGTGTAGAAGATTGCGCTTCGATACTGGGAGCCTTCGTCGCAGAACTGCCGGTCGACCGCGAGCGGATCGATGTTGCGCCAGTAGACGTCGAGCAGCTTCTCGTATGAAACCTTGCTCGGATCGTACGTCACCCGAACAGATTCGGCATGGGCGGTGCCGCCGGCCGACACCTGCTCGTATGTCGGGTTCGGCGTGTTTCCACCGGTGTATCCCGAAGTCGTCGCTATCACCCCGACCAATTCGTCGAAGGGGTGCTCCATACACCAGAAACAACCGCCCGCGAAGATCGCAACGGCGGTTCCGGCCTCCGGAGTTGCCGTTGCCGGATCGTCAGCGGATACGCCAACGGTTGCCACCAGCAGCAGACCGATTGCCATCGCGCGCGACGCATAGACCATGTGCGTCACGTTCAACTCCGCAGCGGAGGGAGAGCTTCGCCCTCGGCGACGAACAGCAAGGCGAGGCCGTTGTTGCACCATCGCTCACCGCGCGGCGCAGGACCGTCGTTGAAGACGTGTCCCTGATGTCCTTCGCAGCGCGCGCAATGATATTCGGTGCGCGGCAGCACCAGCTTGAAGTCGCGTTTAGTGCCCATGTGCCCGGCGATTGGTTGAGTGAAGCTCGGCCAGCCCGTGCCGCTGTCGAATTTGTGATCGCTGTCGAAGAGCGGAAGCAAGCACGCGGCGCAGACGAACGTGCCGGCGTGTTTTTCGTTGTTGAGGGGGCTGCTGAACGGTCGCTCCGTCGCTTCCTCGAACAGAATCTGAAAACGGGCGGGTTCCAACAACGCCTTCCACTGCTGTTCGCTCTTGCTGATTGGCGGAAAGTCGGGCGCGCTCGCGCTTTCGGCAGCATGCGTACGCGCCAGCATTGGCAACGTGAAGAGCCCGAGCAGTGACTGCAGCATCGAACGGCGTTCCATGAACGTTTCCTCCGACGGTTGGATTTGGAAGTCGAGCTTCGATGGAGAGCTTGGACCGACCTCGAGTCGATTCGTTTTATCTTTCTCTGGCGGCGCCGATACCGGCCTGGCGCCCGAACACCGCGCCCGACGTCAATCCCGTGCCGCCCGGATAGTTGAAGTAGAACAGCCCGCCAACGAGTTCACCGGCTGCGAACAATCCCGGTATCGCGTCGCCGTCTTCCGAGATGACGCGCGCGTCGGCATCGACGTGCAGTCCGCCGAACGTGAACGTGATACCGCACGTGACCGCGTACGCTTCGAACGGCGGCGTATCCAACGGATTTGCCCAGTTCGACTTCGGCAATGCCAATCCGCGCGTAGCGCGGCCGTCTTTGCGCGTCGGGTCGAACGCTGTCGATTGATCGACCGAAGCGTTGAACGCGCGGACGGTGGCGGTAAACTCGCTTGCATCGATGCCGTCGATCTTCCGCGACAACGCATCGATCGTGTCGGCAGTGACGCGCGACACCTGGCGAATCCGATATTCATCGCGCAGCAGCGACGCGGCTTTGGCGTCGAAGATCTGCCACGCGATCTGTCCTGGCTGCAGCAGAATTTCCCGGCCGTACTTCGCATAAGTGTAGTTGCGGAAGTCCGCGCCTTCGTCGACGAAGCGCTGGCCGCGCGCGTTGACCATGATGCCGAACGGGTAAGAGTGTTTCTGAAATCCGTCGCCGACGGCGAGATCGCCGAATTCGGGTGCGTTGGCGTCCCACCCGACGGCGTGGCAACCGGACCAGTGACCGCGCGCGGCGGCACCCGCGTCGAGCGCCATCCGGATGCCGTCGCCGGTGTTGAAGCGGGTGCCGCGCACGCGCGCGAGATCCCACCCCGGCCCGAGATAGCGCGCGCGCCATTCCGGATTGGCCTCGAACCCGCCGGCGGCAAGAATCACGGCATCCGCGTCGATCGATTCTTCGTGATCGCCTCGCCGTGCGCGCACACCGGCGACGCGGCCGGAGCGCATCGTCAGGGCAACCGCGCGAGTGCCATAGTGAAGCGCAACGCCGGACCGTTCCGCGGCCGCGGTCAGTGAGTCGATGAGACCGGGCCCGCCGCCCCATGCTTCGATCGTCAGGCCACCCCAGAAACGCACGCGGCCGTCGACATTGAACGACTGACGGCCGTAGAGCGGAAGGAAGCGCACGCCGTGCGACTGCATCCACCGCAGCGTCGCGTAGCTGTCGCTGACCAGCCGTTCCGCGAGCGCTGGATCGCAGCGGTACTGCGTGACGCGACCGAGATCGTCGAAAAAGCTCGCGGACGAATAGCTCGAGAAGTCGGTGCGTTCGATTTCCGAGGCGGTGAGATCCGGCATCAGACGCACGAGGTCGTCGACGCCCTCGTAGACGGCACGCATCGCGCCGGCCGTGAAGCGGGTATTACCGCCGCGCAGCTCGAACGGCGCGCGCTCCAACAATGTCACTTGGGCGCCGCACTCACGCGCGCTCAAGGCGGCGCACAACGCCGCGTTGCCACCGCCGACGACCACAACGCGTCGCGTCATGCTGGATCCGTAAACCACGATGGAGGCGGACTAGAACATGCGTGTTCGGAGGCGTCAACGGATGGTTCGCAGTACGCTAGGGACACGCTGTCGAGGAGAAATGGGATGGAACGCTTCGTTGGCAAGACCGTCGTCGTCACAGGCGCCGGATCCGGGTTCGGCGAAGCCATCGCTAAGCGGTTCGCGCGGGAAGGCGCGTCGGTGATCGTCGCGGACATCGATGCGGCACGCGCAGACCGCGTTGCGGCGGAGATCGCGGCCGCCGATGGGAAGTCGCACAGCGTGCGTACGGACGTATCCGATTCCGGTGCCGTGCGCGCGATGATCGAACTCGCCGTGTCGACGTTCGGCGGGCTCGACGTGCTGATCAACAACGCCGGTTTCACGCACCGCTCGGGACCCGCATGGGAACTGGACGAGGCCGACTACGACCGGGTGTTTGCGACAAACACCAAGGGTGTGTGGCTCGGCGTGAAGTACGCCGTGCCGGTGATGCGTGCCAACGGCGGTGTCATCGTGAACACCGCGTCGATCGGTGCCGTGGCACCGCGGCCGGGCGTCACTGTCTACAACGCAACAAAGGGCGCAGTGGTGACGCTGACGCGCGGCCTCGCGGTGGAGCTGGCGCGCTTCAACATCCGCGTGAACGCCGTGAATCCCGTCGCGGCCGATACGCCGTTCATGCGCGGCGCACTCGGCGGCGATTCGCTGCCCGAGGCAAACCGCGCCGCATTGATCTCCGGTATTCCGCTGCGACGCCTGACAGAGCCGTCCGATGTGGCCGCGGCGGTGACGTTTCTCGCGTCGGACGACGCGGCGTTTCTGACCGGCGTGTGTCTGCCGGTCGACGGAGGACGCAGCATCAGCTGAATGGAGTCTGCGTCATGCGCCTGCAATGTTCGTCAGGCGCCTGCAACGGTGGATGTGATGGGACGCGACGAGCGTGCGGCTGCATCGACCGCAGCAACCTTCTCGCGGATCAACGGAATCAGTTCGCGACCGTAGTCTTCGGTATCGGCGTACGGTTCGAAACCGCGCAGCAGCACACCGCCGACGCCGAGCTGGTAGTAGCGAACCACCGCCTCGGCCACCTGGTCCGGCGTTCCGACCAGCGCCGTGGTATTGCCTGATCCGGCGGAGGCGCCGGCGATCGGTGTCCACAGTCGTTCGTCGTGCAGGTCGCCGCTGGCCGCGAGTCGAACCAGCCGGCGCGCCGTTTCGGCTTCAGGCTCGAACGAGCGCTTCGGCCCGCCTTGGGTGACTCCGGCGAGAATCGACTCTGCTTTGCTCCAGGCCGCCGATTCGGTGGCCGCAATGATCGGGCGGAACGATACGTTGAAGCGGGGCGAGCGGCCGTGTTCCGCGGCGACCGCACGAATGCGGGCGATGCTCTCGGCGATTGCGGCGCGCGGTTCGCCGAACAGCGCATATACGTCGCAGTGGCGCGCGCCGACCATGATCGCGGCGTCCGATACGCCGCCAAACCAGAGCGGCACATGCGGTTGCTGCGTACACCTCACCTCGGAGAAGGCGCGCTCGAAGCGATAGTAGGGCCCCTCGTGATCGAACGGCTTGTTGCTGGTCCACACGCGTCGCAGCACCTCGAGATACTCGTCGGTGCGGGCGTATCGTTCGTCGTGACCCAGCCAGTCGCCGTCCCGGCGCTGATCTGCATCGACGCCGCCGGTGATGATGTGCAGCCACAGCCGCCCCTCAGTGAGGTTGTCGAACGTTGCGGCGGTGCGGGCGGTCAGCGTCGGGGCTACGAAACCCGGACGATGCGCGACGAGGAACTTCAAGTGCTCGGTCCTGTGCGCGCAATACTGCGCTACCTGAAAACCCTCGGCCGATGACGACGAGTAGCCGACGAGCACCGCGTCGAATCCCGATGCTTCGTGCGCCCGCGCGAATGACGCGAGGAACTCGGGGTCGATGCCACCGCCAATCACGTGTACGGTCGCCTGGGCGGGAGGCGCGACGCCGATCATTCCGATGATGTTGATCGGCATGGCAGGCGACTTACGCGGTGGGCGTGTATCGAAGCATGACGCGCGAGCCATCGGCGAGGCCGTTCTTGAACTTCGGTCCCCAGTCGCTCCACTCGCGATGATATTTTTTGCCGAACACCTCGAGCACCTGCGCCTTCGCGGTGGCGTCGTCGACCACGACCGCTGTCGCGCTGAACTGCGGTGCTTTCCGAAACGCTTCGGTGGCGCGCTTCCATACGCCGAATTCACCGACCCACATTCGCGCCTGATTGAACCCGAGACCCACCGCGCGCGCGCGCCACGCCTTCGAACTGGTCACGACGTAGATCGCGTCGTTCTCGTAAACGAACCAGACCTCGGAGTGGCAGGTGCTCTCGGCCCCGCCCTTCTTCAGCGGCGTGATGTAGATCGTCTCCGAGTTGCCGAGTGCTCGGGTGGTCTCGTCGACCAGTGCCCCGGCCACTGCGCGAAAAGGCGCCGCGCATGCTGCCAGCGCGGCGCCCGACAGAGTCAGGAGGGTCCTTCGACTGATCATTGCCGCCCGCCCGTGCAGATGCCAGAGCGGTTCTTTTACCCCAAACCCGCGGCGGGCGACAACTCGCGCGGAACCGCGCTTACCAGTTGCACTCCGACGGCGGCAGTTCGGTGCGCAACTCGTTGCCGGCGCTGTCGGTCGAGCGCTCGTAGCAGTTGCCGTTCAAATCGCGCAGCAGGCGGCGACCTTGCGGCGCCACGATCACCTGGTTGGCCGGCGCGGCGTACTGCTGCTCCTGCGAATTGTGGTAAACGTTGGTCAACACGGAGCCCAGAATCGCGCCGCCGATCAGATACGCCGGCCAGTCATCGTTGTTGTTGTTGTCATGATGATGGCCGTAGTAATACGGGTAGCCGCCGCCGTAGTAGTAACCGGGGTAGCCGATCGCGCGATACGGATAGTAGGGGCGCGCGTAGTACGGCCGCGGATAGTGATAGCCCGCAGGGCCGTACCCTCCTCTGTACGGGTAACCACCGCCGTGATACGCGCCGCCGTGATATGGATAGCCGGCGTAATAGTTCGGCGAGCCGTTGCCGTAGTGCGGCCGGCGACCCGCATTGTTCTTGCCCTGGTAGGGGTTGCCGTACGCGTAGTAGCCGTTGTTCGAGCCATTGCCGTTATGCGGCCGACGTCCGGCGTTGTTCTTGCCTTGCGGCGGGGGCGCCGACGGCGGGTGGTAGCCGGGTGCGTGGCCGTCGCCACCATGGTTTCCGCCGGCGGAACTGCCGCCACCGTCGTGCGAGCCGCCACTGTTGTGAGAACCGCCACCGTGCCCGCCGGCGTTCCAGCCGGGATCTGCCGACGCTGCCGGGTTGATCGCAACGAGTGCGACGGCGATGGCTGCGAGCATGATCCGTTTCATCTTCGTATCTCCGCGATTCCGCGATTGTCGACGCATTCTGCCCAAACGATCCTGAACGCGACATGAATGGGCGTTCAGCTCATCGGCCTGCTGGTTCGACCGCGGCGGCGGGCTTGGGTTTTCCGCTCCGTCGCGCTCACTAAAGCTGCGGCGGGGTCTGGCTCTCGTCGTACATCCGGGTCAGAAACGCGCGCAGCGACGCTTCGGCTTCGGCGCGCGGCATCAGCCGGCGTTCTTCCAACAAGCCCGCCATTTCGCGCACGCTGCGTTTGCCGTCGATCATCGACATGATGAACGCGTAGATCTGCGTCGACGTAGCCTGCACCCGAAACGCGTCGAGCAACGGGACGCTCTGGTTGGTTTGCACGAGCCACTCCGGCAGTGCGGTGTGCCGTGGCGCAGCCGCGACGCGGCGCGTCTTCGTGGCCGTCATCGTCAGAACCTGCTCATGGCGGGCGTGGCGGCTCGCCGGCGAACACATGTACGGAATCGTGGCCTCGACGATCGTCGGGTCGGAGAAGCCGGCCGCACCAACGAGCGCCGCTGCCTCCTCTGCGCTGAAGCAGAGGGCCGGATCGACGCGGGAGAACCTCAACGAACCGAACGTCACCCAGCGCCCGTTCTGCCGCAGCAAACGATTGATCCGGTGCGCGAGA
>DATJGR010000101.1:0-11945 GCA_035494855.1 Pseudomonadales bacterium
CGGGAATCCCCACGACGAGATCGTCTGCACCGCGGCTTCTGCGGTCGTTCCGACCAGACCACCGGGACTGTTGATTGCGAAATACACGCCGGGTTCGAGCAGGGTCGCGGCAATCAGCGCGATCACCGCAACGAACGATTCCAGCATCATGCTGCCGTAGCCGATCGGCCGAACGTCGAGTTCGTTGCCGATCAGCTTCGGCGTGGTGCCGCTCGACACGAGCGCGTGAAACCCCGAGATCGCACCGCAGGCAATGGTGATGAACACGAACGGGAAGATCTTGCCGCCGAATACCGGACCGGTGCCGTCGATGAACTGCGTAACAGCCGGCATCTTGATCTGCGGATGCATCCACACGACCGCCACCGCCAACAGAATCACGGTGCCGATTTTGAGGAACGTCGACAGATAATCGCGCGGCGCCAGCAACAGCCACACCGGCACGATCGCCGCGATGAACCCATAGCCCATCACGAACCACGCGAGCTGCAGCGAGTCGAGGTCGAACAGTTTGGCGAGCGCGGGTTGTTCGTTCAGCCATCCGCCGCCGACCACCGCGACCATCAGCAAGCTGAATCCGAGGATCGATGCTTCGATCACGCGGCCGGGACGAATGCTGCGCAGATACAGCCCGATCAGGATCGCGATCGGGATCGTGGCGAACACGGTGGCGGTCGCCCACGGACTGTGCTGCATCGCGTTGACGATCACGAGCCCGAGCACCGCGATCAGGATCACCAGGATCATCAGCGTACCGATCATCGCGGCGTAGCCGCCGACCGGTCCGAGTTCGTCGCGCGCCATCTTGCCCAGACTGCGCCCGTCGCGCCGCGTCGACAGGAACAGAATCGTCATGTCCTGCACGCAGCCACCGAGCACGCCACCGATCAGGATCCACAGCAATCCCGGCATGTAACCGAACTGGGCGGCGAGCGTCGGACCGATCAGCGGACCCGGCCCCGCGATTGCCGCAAAGTGATGGCCGAACACGATCCAGCGGTTCGTCGGCACGAAGTCACGACCGTTGTTCAACCGCTCCGCCGGCGTGGCGCGCGTGGCGTCGAGCGTCAGCACGCGCGCGGCGACCCATGCGCTGTAGAAACGGTAGCCGAGCGCGTATACGCACACCGCCGCAACGATGATCCACATCGCGTTGATCGACTCGCCGCGGTGTAGCGCGATGCCGCCCAGCGCGTATGCACCGATGAGTGCGACGCCGAACCACAACAGTTTCCTCATCGCGCGTTCGCCGCTGGTACGGATGTCGACGGCGGCGGCCCAGCCGGCTCGAGCCCTTTCGAATACAACACGCGTCCGTCCGGCGTGACGAGTATCGCGTCCACGTCGTCGAGCTTTTCGTAGATCTTCATCGCTTCCTCCGCCCCCAGAACGAATGCGGTTTTCGACAGACCGTCGGTGCGCGTCGCGGTCGATGCCAGAATCGTTGCGCTGCGCACCTTGCTGGCCGATTTACCGGTGCGCGGATCGATGATGTGGTGGTAACGCACGCCGTCTTCGTCGAAGTAGCGTTCGTAGTCGCCCGACGTCGACATGGCCGTGTCCACCAGCGGAATCTTCGCAATGACCCGCGACTTGTCGTCCGGATGCCGTATGCCGACGATCCATGGTTTGCCGAAGCGATCGCCGATGATGCGGCTGTCGCCGCCGGCGGTGACCAACGCGTGCGAAATGCCGCGCTGCTGCAGAATCGCAATGCCGCGATCCACCGCATATCCTTTGCCGATGCCGCCGAGATCGATCCGTACCCCGGGTTGCGTGAAGAAAACCGTGCGCGCTTTCGCGTCGAGCACCACGTGATGGTAGTTCACCGCCGGCAGCGCCGATTCGATTTCCGCTTCGGTCGGCTTTTTGTGGGCGTGGAAGTCGTACATGAAGCCGACGCTGGCGTAGGTGATGTCGAACGCGCCTTCGGTAATCCGTGAGAATTCGAGCGCCGTCGTCAGCAGGTCGAACAGCTCCTGGCTGATCGGCATCGGCGCCTTCGCGGCGCCGGCGTTCACGCGCGAGACTTCGCTCTCCGGCTTGTAGGTGCTCATGTTGTTGTCGATGTTCACCATCTCGGCCATCACGGCGTCGATCGCGGCATTCGCCTGCGTCGCGTCGTCGCCCCATAGTTCGACCACGATGCGCGTGCCCATGATTCCGTCGTTCACGCGGTCGAACCATTCGGCGCGCACCGATGTCGCGAACAGCGCGACAACCAGACTCGCCATCAACGCGAGCGTTTCACGTCGTATCAATATCTGCCTCATTTTTTTTGCTAGATGCCGGCGTACCACGCGTAACCGCGGTCTTCCCAATACCCGCCGTTGCCACCGCGAATGCCTGAGTAACTATCGACCAGTTCGATCCGCATGATGTACTTGGCCATCTTGTAGCCGAGCTGACGTTCGATGCGCACGCGTATCGGCGCGCCGTTGCCGATCGGCAGCGCCGCGTCGTTCAGTTCGTACGCCAGGATCGTCTGCGGATGGTGGGCGTCGATCATGTCGATGCTCTCGTAATACGGCTGCGTGCCGTTCGGTTGCATCGGATCGGCACAATGGAAAACCACATAGCGCGCTGACGGTTCCGGTTGGACGCGCGCGAGTATCTCGTGCAACGGCACGCCGGTCCACTTGGCGATCGCGCTCCAACCCTCGACGCAGTCATGACGAGTAATCTGGGTGCGGCTCGGCATCATCCTCAGTTCGTCGAGCGAGAAATGCGCAGGTCGTGCCACGCGGCCGTCCACCTGCAGCCGCCAATCTGCGAAACCGTTTGCCGCGAGCGCGTCGTAGGCGGCGCTGCGCGGATGCGAGGTGCCGTTGCTGCGGAACGGTCCGGTGATATCAGCCTCGGTGAACTCCTGCGCGAGCGCCTGGTCGCCCACGACCAGCCGTTGCGTCGCGCGCGTCAGCGTCTCGCCGCCGCGCAGCGCGCCGGCGAACCACGACGTGGCGGCGAGCTTGTCGCATCCAGCCACCACAGCAGCCGATACGCCGGCCACCACGACGCGCAGGAAACCCCGGCGGCCGTTCGAACCGATACTGCGTTCACTCATCGAGAGGTTCCGCCCTAAAGCGATAACGTCCGCTCAGCATCGAGCGCATGTTGTTCCACAGTCCGGTCGTGATCACCAGAAACACGTGCAGCGCAGTGAATGCGACGAGCACGAGCGCCGCGGCGAAGTGCAGCGTGCGGGCCGATTGGCGTCCGCCGAACAGGTCCACCCATCCGGGCAGCAATGCGTTCAGCGACGGCGACATCGCGAACCCCATCAGAATCACCAGCGGCAACCACACGAAGATCACGCTCAGATAGGTCAGCTTCTGCAGCACGTTGTAGCGCTTCGCGGCTTCGCCGCGCGGGTGGCGGAACCGTGCATGATCCTTGATCGACTGCCAGATCGACCCGAGGTCGGTGCGCGTCGGCGCCAGATCGCGCGAGACGTGCCCGGTCGCGATCGACCAGGCAACGTATGCGAGGCCGTTCACAATGAACACCCACATGAAGAAGAAATGCCAGCGACGCGCAACGGCGAGCGAGTAGTTGCTCGGAATCGTCAGCCAATGCGGGAACGCGTACGTTGCTGCGATGCCTTGCGCGTTCGGCGCTACGCCGAAGAGCCCTGTAGTGTCGAACGAACGGCCGAAAATCGTCGTGCTGCCATGCAAGCCGCCTTCCCGGTCACGATATGCCTCCACGCTCAGCACTTCGGGCGCATCGCCGTAGGACTGCTTCCCCCAGTTCAGCGTCGGATGCGCGTTGAAGATCATGAGACCGCTCATCAACATCACGACGAACGCGATCACGTTGATCCAGTGCATGATCCGCACCGGCAGTCGATGTCGGTAGTACAGCGCCATCTAAAAGTGATCGGGACAATGCGGCGCATGCCACGTCGCGAAGATGCGCGTCGCCCGCTCCACCGCCGCATCGTCGCCATCGAGCATGCCCCACTGCGCGAGTTGTCGCGCGCTTCGGTAGCCGCTGTACAGACTCGCGAGCGCTTTCACCGACAATGCGACGTCGGCTTTGCCTTGCGATGGCGCCACTGCGGCGCCGTCAGGCGAGCACTCGAGCCTGATGCGTCCGCCGTTCCACGGCGCGAGGTCGTCCTTCGCAACGTCGAGCGTGATCGCGTCGCTCGTCTGATATCCGCGTTGCGCCAACGCCGCGGGCACATCGACCACGCGCAGCCAGAAGCCATCGCGCGGTTGCGGATTCAGCAGCCGCGGCTCTACCAACAGTTCGGGCGCCGGATCGTCGACCGGCGCGCGCATCCACGTGATGCGGCCGACGAGGTCGTGCCGGCCGAGCCACGACCACAGGCTGCGATAAGCGTCGGCGTTCAGCCAGACCAAGTCCTTCACCACCAGCTCCTGCGCCCGTGTCGGATGCGCCACTTTCTCGTTGCGCACGTGATAGGCGACATAGCCGGCCGGAGCACCGTTCGGCGCGTATGCAATCGCAACGTGCAACGGTCCGGTCTGCGGATTGCTGGACAGCACGTTGTTCATCCACAGCGGCTTCGATCGATGCAGATATCCCGTGCGCAGCGCGACGAACTCGATGTAGAGCTTCTTCATCACCTCGAAGCCGTTCTCCACATCCGTGCGTGCGACCCGCGCGGAACCGCCATTGCCGTCCGCGAAGGCGACGTCGACGGTGTCGATCCGGTACGTGACCATTGCGCTCGACAGCGCGTAACCGTAGCGCTGGTAGATGGCGGCCTGCGAGGCCCACAGCGCGGCAACGGCCTGACCGCGCTCGCGCATGTCCGCGAACGAGCGCGTGGTGATCGAGCGCACGATCCCCTGGCGGCGGTACTCCGGCAGCGTTCCAACTGCGGTGACCCCGCCCATCGCTACGGCGCGTCCGTTCGCGCGCATCGTGAACGGAAAACAGGAATAGCTGGCGGCCATGCGCGCGCCGTCGAACGCGCACAGCGTCCACTCGGGCCGGTTGCTCTGCGATACGACGTTGTCAGGCCCGTCTCCGAATGCACCCGCGTAGACGTACGCGCCGATCAGACCGAACTGATCCATCTCGTCTGCGCGCGCAGCTCGCACCTCGATCGTCATGTTGGCGCCTTCATTTCACGGTGGGTCACGGAATGTCGAAGCTCACCACCTCTACACCACGGACGCAAGACCACCTTGGCTTTGTCGTTGCCCCCGAATCCCCCTAGTATCAACGACTGATCCGGGGCGACGGGGGCGTCCGGATGAGTCAGCAGGCGTTGCAACTGCTACGAGCCGGATTCCGGCTCGGCGACCATTGGGTGGATCCTCGAGCCAATCAGATCGGCTCGACTCGGATCTACTCGAAATCGATGGATGTGCTCCTCACGCTGGCTGAAGCCGCGCCAAAAGTCGTTTCGGGACAATCGCTACTCAATCGTGTCTGGTCCGACGTCGTCGTCGTGGAAAACGTCGTCCATCAGGCCGTTGCTCAGTTGCGAAAGGCACTGGGGGACGGTGTACATGGGCCGAAATACATCGAGAGCATTTCACGGCGCGGATACCGGCTGATTGCGGACGTGCAATGCCGCCAACGTCTCATCGACGCGGAGCCGGAGCGGCAGTTGAGACAGAAGCCACGCGCCCCGTCGATTGCGGTACTACGGCTTGCCAACGCATCGCCCAGTGTCGAGCAAGCGCTCTTTGCCGAGGGCCTGACGATCGAGCTGATCCATCGCTTGTCGGGCATTCCGGGTCTGCGCGTCGCGGGACAACCCGCTGCGTTCAGATACAAGGATCGACCAGTCGACTACGGCGAGGTCGGACTGACCCTCGACGTCGCGCATTTGCTCAGGGGCAGCGTGCGAAGTTCAGGGAAGCGGCTGCGCGTGACGATGGAACTCGTCAGCTGCGCGGATGGAATTCAGTTGTGGTCTGCCGATTTCGACAAAAACCTCGGCGATATCTTTGCGATCCAGCGCGAGATCAGCAACGCGGTGGCCGATGCGTTGAGTGTGAAGCTTCGGGGCATTTCGCCGGAAATGTGTGGCAGCACCCAAAACGCGTCGGCGCTCTCGCACTACCTTCGCGGGTGCGCGCTGCTCTGGAAGCACACCCGCGAGACGACGGAACGCGCGATTGCGGAACTGCAACAAGCGGTCGCTATCGATCCGCGCTTCGCGCGCGCGTGGGTGGTGCTGTCGCAGGCATATGGTGCCCGCGCTCGGCAACCGAGTCTGACCGACGAGAGTCTGCGGGAGATGCTCCGGGGCGTCGAACGCGCGCTGCAGATCGAACCGTTGCTGTGGCGAGCGCATTCGGCGAAGGGCTGGTATCTGCTATCGCGTCGGCAATTCGTGGCCGCCGACGCGGCGATGAAGGAGGCCGTTCGTTTGCGACGCGGTCAGGAATCGATCGTCGGTCCCGAGTTCGGGTATTACCTGCATCAGGTCGGAAGATGGACCGAGCGTCTCGAAGAATCGGAGCGTTTCTTCTCGGCTGACCCGGTGATCAGCGCGAACCACGAAGCACTCTACGTGCTCGGTCGCAAGGAAGAGGCTCGCGACACGTACGAGCGACTGAAGGGACTGTCCCCGTCGGCGGATCGCGAGTATCTCCTCATGCTCGCAATGGATCAGCCGAATGCAGAGGCGGCCGACGAGGTGTCCGAAGGATTCTCGAAGACGCCGCTCGGACTCGGCTGGTTCGGCCAGCGCGATCGGGTGTTGCCAGCGTTGCGAAGGCTGCTGGCGGCGGGCAACACGTTCCGCGGCGATTTTGCAGTGACGGCGATGGTTGCGGCGCACCACGGTGAGCTCGACCTCGCAATGGACTTCCTGCGAGCCGAGTACCTCGTCGATGGATTCGGTGCCTGGATTTTGTTGTGGTTTCCCGCACTCAAACAGGTGCGCGCAACGCCGGCGTTCAAGCAATTCCTGCTCGATGTGGGGCTAGCGGAGATGTGGCGGGCGACGGGATCGTGGGGCGACTTCTGCAAACCCGTTGGCGATGACGATTTTCAATGTTGGTAGTTGCCGTCGCTGACTGGTCTCGGCGACACGCGTCGTCTACGTAGCGGCGCTGCGCATCATCTCGAGAATCACGTCCAGGTCGTCGGGTTGTACCGTTGCGTCGGCCACCTTGTTCGGCTGGCGCTTCCCGCAACGTGTGCAGCGATGGACGACCTGCCAGCCTTTTCGCTTGCTGACGAGTTCCTCCGGCCGCATCAGACCGAAACACTCGGACAGACGATCGCCCGGTCGAGCGTCATCGACGTGCACCGACCACAAACAGAATGGGCAGTGGTTTCGATAGCTACCGTTGCTGAGCGGTAAAACACGTGCGCCGCAGTGAGCGCAGGTGAATCCCGCGTTCTCGTCTGCGCGCGCCACGTTCCCGTCTCCGACCAAGCAAAAGTTGCATTGGCGGGAGTCGGGTTCGGTTTGCTCTTGCCCCCCGATCCAGAAAGATCAGGCAGGTCCCAGGCTTACGCAGAGAGGGGTCGGTTCACCGGTCCTCTTTAGAAGGCCCGATTACTTTCGCTTCCAGCTTCATCGGAGCGTGTTGCATCTCCGAATCCGAACCTCTACCGGCTTTGAATGTTGTACCGGTCACTGTAAAGCGGGATCACCCACGTTCCAGCGATAGACGTCATCTGCGTTCACTGGCATCGGCGTCCTCCCCGCTAGGGAATGCGGCGCGCTGCCGGTTCGAACCGTGCGATAGAAATACCCGTACGTGCTTTTGAGGCGGGCAAGTATACGACTCGAATTGTGCGGCGCTAAAGCGCCATGTGAACGTGCGTCAGGCGGCGATCGCCGGTGCGGTCAACGACGCTATCCGCGGCCGCAGCAGCGGCAGCACCGCAAACAGTCCGAGCACGCAGCCGACCCAGACGGCGAACGTAACCGACGTCGCTTTCGCCAGCAGGCCGGCGATGACGGCACCGAGCGGCAACAGGACCCCGCTCATCACCTCCAGCAGACCGTTCGCGCGCGCCATGACATCCAGCGGCAACACCGTCTGCCGATAACTGTTCGCGAGAATCAGGAAAGAAACGATCGCGCCGTCGCTGAACAACTGGCTCGCCGACAGCCACACCACTGCGTACTGCGGCGCGATCGACGCGAACGCGACGAACAGATTCGCCAACTTGCCGATCAGGAACGTGACGATCATCGCGCGACCGAGACCGAGCCTTCGCGATACGGTGGACGCGACGAAAGCTCCCGCGAGCGCACCCACACCACCGAGACTGATCACGATACCCATGGTCGCGACATCGATCGAAAGCGTCCGCAATCCATACAGCATGTACAGCGCCATGAAGAATCCGTTCGCGAAATCGTCGATCGCGAACGACCAGAACGTGGCGCCGACGATCGGGTGACCGAAACCGGCGCGCGCGCCGATGCGCACGTCCTGAAGCAGCGTCGGCGGTGTCGCCGCCGCGGCCTGCAGCACTTCGTTCGTGCGGATGCGCGCCAGCAGCACCGCGGAGACGAGGTACGACAACGCGTCGATCACCATCGTCACCGGCGCGGTCAGCCATTGAATCAGCACGCCGGCGAGGCCGGGGCCGCCGATCTCGGCGACGGAGTCGGTGACCTGCAGCTTCGAGTTGCCTTCGAGCAGAAGGTCGCGCCCGATCAGCACCGGCAGATACGCGTTGTCGGCCAGGCGGAACAGCGCGGAGAACCCTCCTACCAGCGCGGCGACCACGTACAACTGCACGATGCCGAGATGCGCCGACCACGCGGCGATCGGAATGCTCAGTACCAGCAGCGCGCGAACGATGTCGGACCACACGAGGATCGGCCGTTTCGCATGGCGGTCGATGAATCCGCCTGCAAACAATCCGACGATCACGCCGGGAATCACCGTCAGCACGCCCAGGGTCGCGATCTGCACGGGATCATCGGTAACGAGCAGGATCGCAATCACCGGCAACGCGGTGCGCGTGATGCGACTGCCGAACGCGCTGACGGACTGTGCGCTCCACAGGTGCACGAAGTCGCGATGCCGCGCGAGCGGCCCTAACGAGAACGCCATCAGACGGACTGCGGCTGTTTGCGGGCGATGCGGCCGTCCCAGCGCAACCACTCGATTCGGCCCGCGGCGTCGCGCAGAAACTCGACGCGCTCGCCTTTGCGCGGACCGTTCAACACCGCGGCGCTGTCACGGCCGGTGAACGACAGGTCCGCGGGCGGCAGCGGAATCGGTTGCAGGTTCGGATCGACGATGAAGCGCGGCGGCGGCGTGCCGACGATGCGCAGTTGTCTGCCATGCGCCTGCACCGCCAGATGTTCGAGCGTCGCGTGATAACGCCCTGCGTACTCGGAGACGTCGAGCACCAGGCCTTCTGCTTCGCGCGGCTCCGGCTTGTCGAAACCGAGGAACAGCCGTTGCGCGCGGTCGGCGATCGTCTGTCGCGTCTCGCGACCCGCGTCGGCGTTCGTCAGCACGGACACGGCAAAACCTTTCGACGGGATCATTTCGAACGACGACAGTTGGCCATTGGTAGCGCCGCCGTGCTTGACCAGATGATGTCCGCCGCCTGCGTCGTCGAGCATCCACGAAATGCCGATGGATTCGCACATGCTGCCGGCCGGCCGTTGCACGCGCTGCATGATCGCCACGCTGTCGCGGCTCAACACCGATTGCGCATCGACCGCGCCGACGTGCAGTGCCGCGTAACGCATCTGGTCGATCACGTTCGAGATCACCCCGCCGCCGCCGGCGCCGCTGCGCCACATGTGCCAGCGCCGCGCGATCTTCGGCCCGTCGCTCGTGACGATGTGGCCCGACGCGACGCGATGTGTCATGCACTCTTCAGGAAAGTAGAACGACAGAGTCATGCCGAGCGGCTTGAAAACCTGCTCGCGGATCACCTCTTCGAACGGCTTGCCACGAATCGTCTCGACGATGTGCGCCAGCACGTAGAACGCGGCATTGCTGTACGAGAATACCGTACCGGCCGGCACGAGCTGCGGTGAGTTCGCCATCTTCGCGACGATCCGCGCGATGGCGTCTTCGCCTCGACCGGTATCGCGGAAATAGTCGCCAACGTAGCCGGTGTGGTGCGTCACCAGATCGCGTACCGTCAGCCGCGCGGCATCGGCTTCCGACTGCAGGCGGAAGCGCGGCAGATAGGCGCGCACTCTTGCATCAAGATCGACGCGACGTTCTTCAACGAGCTGCATCAGCGCGGTGGCGGTAACGGTCTTCGACGTGGAGCCGATCTGAAACAGCGTTTCCGCAGCGACCGGCAACGGATTCTCGACGCTGGTGACGCCCACGCCGCCGGCGTAGATCGCGCCGTCGTGCAGCACGCCGACCGATGCGCCCGGCACCTGCAGCCGCGCGATCGCGTCGTTCGCGAACGCGAGCAGGTCGTCGGGTAACGGACGGATATCCACGCGCTACTCGAACGCCGAACGCCGGTAGCGCAGCATTTTGCCGGCGCCAACCCCGGTGTGCTGACCCCGCTCGTACGCCACTTGGCCATTGACGACGACGAGCTGGATGCCGTCCGGTTCGCGCTTCGGATCGTCGTACGTCGCGGTGTCGGCGACCGTCGCCGGGTCGAACAGCACGAGATCGGCCCAGTAGCCTTCTCGGATGCGGCCGCGCTCGATGAGCCCGAACGTCTCGGCCGAGAGCGAGGTCATCCGTCGCACGGCTTCTTCCAGCCCGAGGACGCCGCGTTCGCGCACGTAACGCGCCAACACGCGCGGAAAGGTGCCGAACAGGCGCGGGTGCGGCCGGCCGCGCAGATCCGGAATACCGTCCGAGCCCACCATCATGTCGGCGTGACGCAGGTTCGTTTCGATGTCGGCTTCGTCGATGATGAAGTGAATGCAGATGGTCCGGTCCCCGAGCGGTGCCGTCAGAATCTCTTTGACGAGCACGGTGATGTCGATGCCGCGCTCGGCCGCAACGTCGACCAGCATCCGCCCTTCGTATTCGCGAAAAGCGGGACAACTCGCGATTCGGATCACCTCGGCGAGGGCGCGATCGATCCGTTCGAGATTGAAATACTCGATCATGCGGCCGCTGCCGGCGGTATACGGATACACGTCGAGCGTTACCGGTTGACCTGCGGCCAATGCGGCATCCACGCGTGCAAGGGAATCCTTCACCTTGCCCCAATTGGGTCTGCCGGCGCTCTTGTGATGCGAGATGTGCAGATGCACGCCGCTCTCGGCACCGATGCGCAGCGACTCTTCGACCGCTTCGAGCAGGCGGTCGCCCTCGTTGCGCATGTGCGTGGTGTACAGACCGTCGAACGGCTTCACCGCTTTCGCGAGCTCGATCACTTCCTCGGTGCCGCTCCACCGCCCCGGCCGATAGATGAGCCCGGTGGAGAAGCCGCACGCACCCTGCTCCATCGCGCGTTCCACGTGGCCGCGCATGGTCGCGAGCTCGGCCGCGGTCGGTGCGCGTTGTTCCATGCCCATCGTCATCGTGCGCACCGTGTTGTGGCCGACCAGCATCAGGTTGTTGATGCCGGGTTTGCGCGCGAGCGCGGCCTTGAAGTAACCGCGCAGGTCGGTGAACTCGCCTTCGATGCCGGCGAGGATGCCGCCGCTGGCGGCCACTGCATCGGAATTCGGATCGGCCGGAATCGCGCTGAAGCCGCAGTTACCGCTGACCACCGTGGTGACGCCCTGTGCGAGTTTGAATGCCATGCCGGGATAGCGAAAGAACGCGCCGTCGTCGTGCGCGTGCGTGTCGATGAATCCCGGGGCGAGGCACGCGCCCTGGCCGTCGATCTCGCGCGTTGCGTCCCCGGCGCGGCCGACCGCGGTGATACGTCCGCCGTCGACTTCGACGTCTGCGTAGAACGCGGTGCCGCCGCTGCCGTCGAGCACCCGCACGTTGCGAACCGCGAGGTCGATCATCGTGAACCCTCCAACATCGTGGCACTCCAGAATTCGATCATGTCGGCGCGAAACGCCTCCGCATCGTCGCCCTGGC
>DATJGR010000102.1:0-44458 GCA_035494855.1 Pseudomonadales bacterium
GGCGTCCTTGCGGTTCACCCACCACGTGAAGTTCAGCATCAGCTTGTGGAACACGCGCTCGAGGAAGTCGTGATCGCCCACCCCGCCGTTCTGTTTGCGGTCGATCTGGTAGACGCGCCACGTCGCCCACGCGTGCACCGGCGGATTGACGTCGCCGAACGCCCTTTCGTATGCGGGCATCTGGCCGTTCGGGTGCATGAACCATTCGCGCGTCAGCAGCACGAGCTGGTTCTTCGCGAATTCGGGATCGATGAGGGCAAACGGGATGCAGTGGAAGGCGAGGTCCCACGCGGCGTACCAAGGGTATTCCCACTTGTCCGGCATCGAGATGATGTCGGCGTTGTTGAGGTGCCGCCATTCCCAGTTGCGGCCGTGCGTGCGGTTCTGCGGCGGCGCCGGTTGCGCGTCGTCGCCATGCAGCCATTCCGGAATGTCGAAGTAGTAGAACTGTTTGCTCCACACCATGCCGGCAAAGGCCTGGCGCTGCACGTGGCGGGCGTCGGCGTCGTCGATGTCGGCCTGGATAGCCGCGTAGTAGTCGTCGCATTCGCGACGGCGTTGCGTCATCACGCGGTCGAAGGTCTCGAACGGCGGCGCGCCGACGGTCGCGGTGAGGCGCGTGCGGACGGTGATCGTTCCGCCGGCGGGCACCACGAACTGCTGCAATGCGCCCACCTTGGTGCCGTTCTGGTTCGGATTGACCGCGTTGTGAGCGCCGCCGATCACGTATTCGTGGAAGGCATCCTTGTAGAAGCCGTGTTGGGTCGAACCATGCAATCGACCCGCGTTGGTTTCGTTCTCCGTGAACAGCAGTGTCGGGTTGCCGTCGACGTGCCAGCGGAGGCGTCCGAGTTCCGGATGACGCGCTTCGATCGCGCCGCTGTTGCTCAACGCGATTTCTGGTTTGTCGCAATTGCGCTTCCAGCTCCAGGTGTTGCGGAACCACAGCTGCGGTAACACGTGCAGCGGCGCTGCATCGACACCGCGATTGGTGACGCTGATCTGCATGAGAACGTCGCCGGGTTCGGCCTGGGCGTATTCCACGACGACGTCGAAATAGCGGCCGTCGTCGAACACGCCGGTGTCTACGATCTCGTATTCCTGCGCGCCGATGCCCCGCTGGCGGTTCTCGTCCTTGAGATGACCGTATGGGTACGCCGCGTGCGGGTACTTGTAGAGCATCTTCAGATACGAGTGGCTCGGCGCAGCGTCGAGGTAGTAGTACAGCTCCTTCACGTCTTCGCCGTGGTTGCCCTCGGAGTTCGTCAGGCCGAACAACCGCTCTTTGAGGATCGGGTCGTTGCCGTTCCACAAGGCGAGCGAAAGGCACAGGCGTTGCGATGCATCGCTGAAGCCGCCGAGACCGTCTTCGCCCCAGCGGTATGCGCGGCTGCGCGCGTGATCGTGCGGGAAGTACTCCCAGGCGTTGCCGTGTTCGCTGTAGTCCTCCCTGACGGTTCCCCATTGGCGCTCGCTCAGGTACGGACCCCAGGCCTGCCAGCGTTGGGCGTTCGCGATGCGGCCATGTTCGGCGGTTGGGAGGAGGGTCGTGTTCGTGACGTTCATCGGATCACCTGTCGTTGCGGTTGATTTCGGTCCAGGCGCGGAGTGTTTCTGCCACGCCCCATGCCTGCGCGAAGCAACCGCGCGGCAGGTGTGGTGCGTCGCCGTCGAAGATTTCACTGATGGAACCGACACACGCGTCGGCGAGATGCGAGGGCATCGCTGAAAGCCAGGCGAGTGCGGCCGGCGCGTCGCGGTACACGCGGTAGTGCGCGAGCGCGAACGGCCCCAGCAGCCACGACCACACCGTGCCCTGGTGGTACACGCCGTCGCGGTCACGCGGGCCGCCGCGATACCGCCCCGCGTATGCGCGGTCGCGGGGTGCGAGGCTGCGCAGGCCGAACGAGGTGCACAGTTCCCGCGCACAGATGTCGACGACCGACCTGGCGCGCGACGCGTCGAGCAGGTCGACCGGCAACGACACGGCGAAGATCTGATTCGGGCGGAGACTCGCGTCGTCGCCGCGGTCGGGCGCGTCGACGACGTCGTATAGGTATCCGCCGGCGGCGTTCCAGAAGCGCGCGCCGAACGATGCGCGGACCTGGTCGGCGAGCGTGTCGATGCGCTTCGCGGCAGTCGCGTCGTCGAAGCGACGGGCCAGATCACTCGTCACACGCAGCGCGCGATACCACAGCGCGTTGATTTCCACCGCTTTGCCGGAGCGCGGCGTGACGACCCAGTCGCCGATTTTCGCGTCCATCCACGTCAGCTGCACACCGGCCTCGCCGGCTGCGAGTAGACCGTCGCGCGGATCGACGTGAATCCCGTACCGGGTGCCGGCGATGTGGCGGTCGACGATGTCGATCAGCAAGGGGTACAGCATGCGCAGCAGCGCGGCGTCGCCGGTGTGGTCGAAGTACTGCGCGATCGCGTCGAAGTACCACAGCGTGGCATCGACCGTGTTGTATTCGGGCGTCTCGCCCTGATCCGGGAAGCGGTTCGGCAGCATGCCTTCGGACACGAAACGCGCGAACGTGGTCAGGATCTCCGCCGCGATCGGCGCGCGACCGGTCGACAGCGTCAGACCCGGCAGTGCGATCATCGTGTCGCGACCCCAGTCGCTGAACCACGGATAGCCGGCGATGACGGTGGCGCCGGCATCCGCATCCCTTTCGTGCTCGGAACAGCGCTGAACGATGAATTGATCGGCGGCGAGCGTGAGTTGGCGGATCCACGGTGGTTGCCCGAGTCGCTCGACCAATGCCCGCTGCCGGGCGCGTTCCCGCTCGAGCGGATCACCTTTGATCGCAGGCACTTGGTCGACGGCGCACGTCAACGTTACGCGCTGTCCCGGCTGCAATTCGACGGCGAACACACCGGGCCGATATAGATCCTCGAGATCGTCGAGACCGCGTTCCGATTCGACGCGGTGCTTGAAGTTCCAGTACCACGATGGCTCCGAACTAAATGCGCCGCAGTCGCTGACGACGCAGTAGCGTCGCGCACCCGGATACGCGTCGATCGTGAATCCCGAGGCGGACGTGGACACGGACGGTTCGAACCTACCCCGGTAGTGCGCGTGGTAATCGCGGTAGGTACACAAAGGGGCTACGTTCAGCTGCAGCGGCTGCGACGCGCGCGATAGCTCGAACTGCACGTATGCAACGTTCTCGCCGTGTTCCATCCAGATGCGCTGAATCAGCCGAGCGTCGCCGATTGCGTAGGTCCAGGTTGGAATCGTGCCGTCCAGGGCGAACTGCTCGATCGACCGATACCCGTGCGGGTCGATCGTGCCGTCTGCGTATTCGTTGCTTGACAGCGCGTGAGTTGCGTCGTTGTAAGTGGCCGAAACGTCGATCTTGGCGACCAGTACGGTGCGGGCAACCGGCGGATGCAGCGCAGCGACCAGAATGCCGTGGTAGCGACGCGTTGCCGCACCCGCAACGCTGCCGGATGCGAAACCGCCGAGCCCATTCGTGACGAGCCATTCGCGGCGGGTGGCGCCGTCGAAGTCGCCCAGCGTGTCGCGATGCAGATGCAGCAGCGTCGCGTCGTCAGCGTTCACGCGGGCGTGTACCGGTGCGGCGACGTTCATCGCTGCGCTCCCGGTGCGCCGACCCCGGAACCCGGCACCTGCAGATCGATGCGATACAGGCTGCTTCGCGCGGTCAGATACAACGTCTTGCCGTCTGCGCCGCCCCACGCGAAGTTTGCCGGCAGTCGCGGCGGCCTGATCGTTCCGAGATGCGTACCGTCGGCCGCGATCACCCAAACGCCGCCCGGACCCGATACGTACAGGTTGCCGTCGCGATCCACTTTCAGACCGTCGAGCGCTTCTTCGCCCGGCGCGCCGGCCATGTCGAAGAACACCGTACCGTCGCCGAGCGTGCCGTCGGATTTCAGCGGGTAGCGCATCACCACCTTGCGCTGCGTGTCCCAGTTGTCGACGTACAGGAACTTCTCGTCGGGAGAGAACGCGAGCCCGTTCGGTCCTTTCAGCTCGTTCGCGAGCAACGTCACCTTTCCGCCTTTGACACGGTACACGCCGCTGAAGGCGAGCTCTTTGCGCGGATCGTCGTAGAACTTAGGCAGGCCGAACGGCGGATCCGTGAAGTACAGACTGCCGTCGCGCTTGTAGACGAGATCGTTGGGGCTGTTCAGACGCTTGCCGTCGTAGCGGTCGGCGAGCACCTCCGTTCGACCGTTGGCGTCGAGTCGCGTGACTCGGCGATTGCCGTGCTCGTCGATCGTGAGCCGACCTTTCGGATCGAGCGTGAGACCGTTGGACCCCGGCTGGTGGTAGTCGGCGATGTCGGCGTCGTTGTAGCCGCTTTGCGTGCGGTACACACCGAGCCCGTCTGCGTCCGAGTACCGGTAGATCGTGTTCGCGTTCGGATCGCTGAACAGCAGTGCGCCGTTCACCCAGATCGGTCCCTCGGTGAACTGGAAGCCCTCGGCCAGTTTGAACACCTTCGCATTCGGCGGAACGATGGCGTCGATGCGCGGGTCGAGTCGAACGACTTCGACATTCACTTCCTGCGGCGTTACGGCGAGCGGCACCGGTGTCGGCGGATAGAACGACAGCACCGCCTCGCGCATCCAGATGAAGTTCGTCGGTGCGTTCGAGATGGGCCCGTTGATGCCGAACACGGCGAGCTGAATCTTCTGACCGGGCTGCACGTTGCGACCGACGATCAGCCGGTTCGGCGCGTTCCAGCCGGCGACGACGGAACCGCCGCGCTGAGCCGGTGCGCGCGCCAGTTCGCCGTCGACCCAGACCTCCGCGTAATCGTCGAGCGACGTTTCGAACACCAGCGTTGCGCCGCTCGGATCGAAATCGCCGATGCGGTCGGGCACCGTGACGCCGATGCGATACCAGTTGAACGACAGTTTGCCGTTGCCCCTGCGCAGCTCGAGCGATGTCGGTGCGATGGCGTCCCAGGCGGCGTCATCGAAGTCGGCAGCGCCGGCGTGCGGTTCGAAGTCGTACGTCGCGACCTTCGCACCGTCCGGCTGGCCGGTGGCACCCGCGCTTTTGAAATCGGCCGGCACGATGCGCGTATCGCTGTAGCGCCACTGGCCTTTCACCAGCGCGACACCGGCGTCGGTGCGCAGATCGATGGTCGCAAGCGGCGGTCCGTCCGGCGCGTCGGCATGCGAGCTCGACGCGATCGACGACGCCAGCAGGCCGACGACCAGGAACCCAACGAGTGAAGTGGGGCGCATGATGGCTCCTAGCTCTGCGACTTGACGACGAAGTAGTCGAACGGCTCGGCAACCGTCTGAAACCAGTGCGGAACCCCGCTCGGTACGACGACCACGTCGCCCGCCGAGAGCTTCTGTGTGGTGCCGTTTCGAATGGACGTACCGCGGATCTCGTTCGGCGCGGTCGTGTGCGGATCGACCATTTCGCCACCCGTGACGAATGTCGCGTGGCCGGAAACGACGTAGAAAACGTCGGTGTCCTGCGTGTGAACCTCGGCTTCACCCGATCCGTCTCGACGGCTCGCATCGACCTTGTAGCCCGGGCCGCGAACCAGATGCGCGCCGCTCTTGAACGCCGCGCTCACGGCCGTGTGGTCGAGGTGCGTCACCGAATCCGCCTGTGCCAGCGTTTTCGTGAACGCATCCACCGCCGCCTGAGCGATCTCGTCGTCCTGGTCGGCGCTCGCCGCGCCGCTGACGCCGATCGCGCCCACTATGCGACCGCCGGCAACGATCGGTACGCCGCCTTTCAACGGCGTGAACGAGGTGACTTCGGGCAGCGTCACCATCGTGAAGCGCCCGGTGTTCACCGCGTCTTCCAGCGCGTGCGTCGGTTTCGCAAACAACACGGCAGTGCGCGCCTTGCCGGTCGACACTGCGGGTGCCGCCGGGAACGTACCGTCGAGACGCTCGAGCACGACCAAGTTGCCGGCAGAGTCGACGATTGCGATCGCCGCGCCGGGAGCAGCGTGGGCTTTCGCGTAACTCTGCGCGGTGTCGAGCAGCTGATGGGCGCCGGCCAGCGTGATGCTGCCGGCCGCCATCGATGGCGGCGCCTCTTCGGCGTTCGCCGCGGCGGCGAGGACCAGAATCAGAATCAACGAATGTGCGTATTTCATGCTCATGTCTCCCAACGGGTTCAAACGGTCGCGGCCATCGAGGCGTGAGCCTGGGCGAGGTTCCACACGGACGCGGTGGAAGAGCGACGGCGCGGCATTTCGACGAGCGTGTTCGGACGGTCTGCCGGAATCTGGCTCAGGCGGCGAATCGTCTCGGCGACGCGCTCGGGTGTCCCGAGGTCGCTCCAGCCGCACGAGCTCACCGCGACCAGCTTCAGTCGATTGACCGAGCGTTCGACGATCTGCCGCGAGAAGTCGATCTCGGGCAGTCGTTCGTAGAGATTTGCGAGCATTTCCGCGCGGCGGTTGTGTCGGTCAGCCCTCAGCGCCGAGCGCATTTCCGCCACTTCGTGCGGATACAGTGATTCGAACAGCGACAACAGATACCGTCCGCGCGCGGCGAAGATGAAGCTGTTCCAGAAGCAGCGCGATGCCAGCATCTTCTCGGCAACCGAACGCTGCGGCTTTTCGACGAACCGGTCGACGTCGAACACACCGGCGAAAGCGTGCTGACCGGGGACGATGTAGCCGAGTTCCGGATCGGCTGATTCAGGCGTGATGCCGACCATCACGATGTCGCGATCGAAGCGGCGCAGCAGGTCGAGCGCATTGCGCGTTGCGGCCGCCAGAACGTATTCCTTCTCGACGTAGTGATCCGACGGCAGGAAGACGATGCGTGCATCGGCGTCCTGCTCCAGCACGCTGAGCACCGACAGTAAGATTCCGAGACCGGTCCCGCGGTTGACGGGTTGTACGATGATGTTGCGGCCCGGTAGAGCCGACAGCTGTTCGCTCCACCACTGGCTGTGTTGCTTCGCGACGATGGTGGTGATGGTCGCGCGGGGCACCACCTGCTCGGCGCGACGCAACGCGAGTTCGAGCAGCGACGGACCGCCGCTCAGCGAGCAGTATTGCTTCGGAACCGAAACGCCACGGGCGTCGGTCGTGAGATTGCGAAGCCGGTTGCCGCTGCCTCCGGCCAATACGACTGCCCAGGCTTGATTCGATTCGTTCACGTTTGTTCTCCTTTCTTGTCGTTCAGCGAAGCGAGGGTTTGCGGTTCGCGCCCCCTCGCACGGTGGTTGGCGCCGCTGATCAGTTGGTTGCCGGTGTCGGATCCGTGACCATGACGACGTGGGCGCCTGCGATGCGCTCGCAGGTACCTTTCGGCACGTAGATCCACGCTTCTTTGCTGGCATCGACGGTGACGTGACCGTGGCACGCGTTGCTGCTGGTCGCGCAATCGTTTTTACCGGCCTTGATGACACCGGCGCATTGCTCCATGCCTTCGTGGTCGGCAAATGCGGTTGCTGCCGAAAGGCTGCCGCCGAGTGCGACGACGCTGACGAGCGCTGCGTTGATCATGTTCGGATGTTTCGACATTGACGTTCTCCTAAGTGGGTTTGCAGTGAATGCATTCCCTTAAGAGCAACGGGTGTGCCAGTGTTTCCGAAGATGGAGCGGAGATTCGTAAAGGGTTGAATCGAATGGACTATTTGTTGCGTTCGGAGCGCGGTGTGGGACTTGAATCGAAGTCGACCTTGCACGCGGCGCCACCATATCCGCAACGGATTGTGGGAGGCGCGCGATGCGTGGTGACCGCTAACGAGGCGTTGTGGCGCGCGGTTGCAACGCTGCGAGCGCAAATGCGGCCGCGCCAAGCGAGACGGCGAGCGCGTCCATCCACAACAGACTGGAAGGTCCGAACGCGACGAACGATTGTCCGATGAGCCATGGCAGCGTCATGCCGCCGAGGCCCGAAGTTGCGAGGTACCAGCTGGTGCTGCGTCCCGACACGGGCATGCGCTCGCCGGAAAACACGAGCAGCATCGGGAAGATCGATGCGAGGAAGAAGCCGAACAATCCGGTAGCGATCCACAACACGACCGCTGAAGCGGGAACGCACAGGATCGCGAAGAGACAGACCAGAGCGCCCGCGTGGTCGATGGCGATGATCGTCGTCGCACGAACGCGACTGGCCAGCGGAACGCCGATCAGGCGTCCCAACGTCAGCATTCCCCAGAATACAGACGCGAGATACGCGGTCTGCGCCGCGTCGCCGAAGCCAAGTTCGATTCCATAGATGGAAATCCAACCGCCGTACGCCACTTCCGCGGCAACGTAGAACGCAAACACCGCGGCTATGAGCGCGATGAGGCGTGGCCGCGGCGGTGTTGCGTCGTGAGTGCCGGCACGGATCGGTTCCGGTGCACTCGGAATCAGAAACAGTGCCGCGGCGATCGTCGACGTTACGATGCCGAGCGACCAGTAGGCCATCGCAATGTCGTGGGTTGCGCGGATCGACCACGCGACCACCGCCGGCGCGACCAGCGCGCCCGCGCCGAAACAGAAATGCAGGCCGTTCATTACACCGCCGACGCGCGTGTTGCCCCCAGGGGGATCGCGATAAATCCACAGCAGCAGCGTGTTTGTGCCGACGTCGATGGTTGCGCTGGCAGCGCCCAGCAGGAAAAACGTCGCCACCAGCGGCCACAAAGATGCCGTGAACGGTACGATGGCGAACGACGCAGCCACCAACGAGAGTGCGATGCCCAGCACGCGATGCCCGGGCAACCGGTCGAACCAGTGGCCGCTCAGCAGCGATCCGACGAGATAGCCGAGCGCGCTGGCTGTGAACACGACGCCGATGGCGCCGATCGAGGCGTGTGTCCGCGCGGCAAGTCCGGCCAGCGTCGGACCGACGATCGCGGTTCCGAATCCAAGCGTGAGCATCGATGCGTAGTACGCGGCGGTCGCGACGACGCGTTCGCGAGGCGAGGCGAAATTCACGCGAACGTCATCAGATCATGTAATCCGATTTCGAGATGCCGAGCTTCTTCATTCGGAAGCGCGCCGTGCTCGGTTTCAGACTCAGCAGTGCCGCGGCGCCGCGCGGACCTTCGATCACGCCGCGCGTCTGTCTCAATACCGCAATGATGTGGCGCCGCTCTGCGTCATCGAGACGCAGCGAATCGTCGGGTGCGGCTTCGGCGCGCGGCGTGTCGGCGCCGTTGGTCGCGCGCGACGGAGCGACGAGCGGTTGATCCAGCGTCAGTTGATCGCCATCGCACAGGATGACGGCGCGTTCGATCGTGTTCTGCAGATCGCGGATGTTGCCGGGCCACGTGTAATCGACCAGTGCCTGCAGAGCAGACGGTGCAATCCGCGTGATCTGGCGACCGTGTTTGCGCGCCATGCCGGCGACGAAGAACGCGGCCAGTTCCGGAATATCGTCGCGGCGTTCGCGCAGCGGCGGCAACTCCAGCGGAAAAACGTTGAGCCGGTAGTAGAGATCGGCTCGGAAACGCCCGGCCTGCACCTCGGCCGAGAGATCGCGGTTTGTCGCGGCGATGACGCGTACGTCGACGCGGCGCGACTTCGAACTGCCGACCGGTTCGAACTCCTGTTCCTGGAGCACCCGCAGCAGCTTGGCCTGCGTATCGAGCGGCAACTCGCTGATCTCGTCGAGAAACAGTGTGCCGCCGTCAGCGAGTTCGAACCGGCCGACTCGCTTGTCCACCGCGCCGGTGAAGGCGCCTTTTACGTGGCCGAACAGTTCGCTCTCGACCAGCCCTGCGGAGATGGCTGCGCAGTTCAGCTTCACCATCGTGGCGCCGCTGCGGCGGCTCGCATCGTGGATCGCACGGGCGATGAGTTCCTTGCCGGTACCGGTTTCGCCGTAGATCAGCACTGTCGCATCGCTGTTCGCCACAATGTCGACCTTGCGCAACACTGCCTTGAGGCACGCCGACGAGCCGATGATGGCGCGGTGGTCGTGCGTTTGGCGGATTTCGTCCTGCAGATAGGCATTTTCGGCCTGCAACCGCTGCGACAGGCGCTGCACTTCGGCGAGCGCGGCGCCCAATTCGACCGTGCGTTGTGCGACCCGCTCTTCGAGTTCCGTATTGGCAGCCTGCAGGCGCTGCTGCAATCGATGGATCTGCAGTTGGGTGCTGACGCGTGCGAGGACTTCGGGCACCTGAAACGGCTTGGTGATGTAGTCCTGCGCGCCGAGCTCGAACGCGCGCACCTTGTCTTCGAGTTCGCCGAGCGCCGTCATGAAGATGATCGGAATGTGCGCGGTCGATGCGTCTCCCCGTAAACGTGTACAGGTCTCGAAGCCATCGACGCCCGGCATCATGACGTCGAGCAGGATCAGGTCGGGTTGTGCCTGGCGCGCACGGGCGATCGCACTCGCGCCGTCTTCGGCAACCAGCACCCGGTGGTTGTCGCGGCTCAGGCACTTCAACAGCACGTCGAGGTTGGACGGGTTGTCGTCTGCGATCAGGATTGTGCAACGCTCTACGCTCATCTCGCTAATCCTGACGCTTGCGCAGCGATTCGAGCAACGCCCGGATGCGGTTCATCTGAAACTGACGCGTGAAACCGCGCAGATGCGCGACGAAGGGCGCCAGTTCGGTTCGAGCCGCGAGCATGTCGAGTGCAACGTTCAATCCCTCGATGTCGCCGAGCGTCGTCAGTTCCAACATGCGCTCGAGTTCCTCGGGCGCTGGCAGCGGCAGTTCGGCGACGGCGGGTGTTTGCGGTGTTGCGGTGCGCGATCCTTCGCTGTCGGCATAAACCCATTCGATGTCCAGGTGGTGTCGCAGACGCTCGAGCAGTTCGGTCACGCGCACCGGCTTCGCGATGAAATCGACCGCGCCCTGCTGCAGGCTCTCGCGGCGCGTGTCGTCGAATGCGCTCGCCGACACCGCAATGGTGCGCACGTGCGCGAGTTCCGGGTCGAGTCTCAAACGCCGGATTGCCTCGAAGCCGTCGAGGTTCGGCATCACCAAGTCCATCAGCACCAGGTCTGGACGGTGTTGACGCGCGACGGCGAGCGCTTCGTTGCCGTCGGCTGCCTGGTAGACGATGAAACCGAGCGGTTCGAGCAGGCGCGCCAGAACGCTGCGGTTCTCGGCTTTGTCGTCGGCAACGAGGATCGAGCGGATGCCGCCGAGATAGCCGATCACGGCGCGCGACGGCGGTGTTTCGATCGCAACGGCTTCGTTTACCAGCGGCAACGCGAGTCGTACCACGAAGCGACTGCCGCGTCCGGATCGGCTCGTAACCTCGATGCTGCCGCCCATCGCCTCGACGAGGCGCTTCGTGATCGTCAGCCCGAGACCGGTACCTTCTGTCTGCGTTCCGACTTGATGAAAGGGCTCGAAGATCCTGGTGAGTTCCTTTTTCGGAATACCGATACCGGTATCTTCGACTTCGAATTCGAGTTGCGTCCCGGCGCCTTCCGACGCGGCGTGCACCTTCAGTGCTACGCCGCCGCTGCGGGTGAACTTGGCGGCGTTGCTCAGCAGGTTCAGCAGTATCTGCCGCAACTTTGCCGCATCGGCGAGCACCTGCTTCGGTAGTGCCGACGCGATCTCGAACGTGAACGTCAGGTTGCCTTGCGCGGCGCGTAGCCGGCCGAGATCCGCGGTGTCCTGCAGCAGCCGCGGCAGGTCGACGGGAGCCGGCACGAGATCGAATTTACTCGACTCGATCTTCGCGAGGTCGAGCAGCTCGTTGATGATCTTCAATAGATGTTCGCCACACCATTGAATGGTCTGCACCGCTTCCCGCTGATCGTCTGAAAGCGTCTGATCCCGATCGAGCAGCTGCGCGTAACCCAGAATGCCGTTTAGTGGCGTTCTCAATTCATGGCTGGTGCTGGCGAGGAATTCGGTTTTGGCACGGTTCGCGGCCTCCGCGGTGAGTTTTGCACTCTCCAGACTCACGGCGATGTCGCGGCGCGCGAGCGCACCGGCGATGGTCTCTCCGAGCATCCCGAACAATTCGACCTCGTCGTCCGCCCATCGGTGTGGCTGCTGTAGCACGTCGATCGCCAGAGCGCCGACCACGGACGATCCCGACCGCAACGGCACCATCAGGCGTGCAGCGGCGCCGCACTCCAGCATTTCGTGGCGAATGTGGCGCGCTCGCGTTTGAGACGCATCGACGATGTGAATGACGCCAGTCTTGCGCAGGCGTCCGAGATGTCGCTCCAGCGCGAGTGTCTTCGTGCTCGATTCATTGCCCGAAAGGTCGAAGCGGTGGGTCAATGCAATCGACGCGCTGCGGTCGGTCTGACGACAGACGAAGGCGCGTTGTGCGCCGAGCGACACGCACGCGAGCTCGAGAGCACGGACGATCTCCGCGTCGAGTTCGCCGGCTGCGACGCTCGCGATCTGTGTCGATGTCGACGTCACCAGCGCTTCGAGTTCCCGCCGTCGGCGGAGTGCGATCTCCATCGACTTGCGTTCGGTGATGTCGGTGATGATCGAGCGCGTACCTTCGATCTCGCCGGCGTCATTGCGATACGGTGTGACCGAAACCGATCCCCAGATCGTGCGGCCGTTCTTCGCGACAAATTCCACTTCCTGATTGAACGTCGCGATTCCGGCGAGCAGCTTGTCGCGCACCATCTGCGCCACCGGTTTGCCGTCGGTGCCATCGCTGACGAGGTCGAACAGCGGCATGCCTACGATCTCGTCCTGCGCATATCCGAAAAGTTCCGTGGCGCGACGGTTCGCGCGCACGATGGTGCCGTCGGCGCTCACCGACCAGTACACGCTCGGCGCCTCCTCGTAGAGTTCCCGGAACGCCTTTTCGCTGATGCGCAGTGCGCGTTCGGTCTGCGTACGTTTCGCAACTTCCTGTTGCAGTTTCGAATTGGCGACGAACAGCGCCGTCGTACGCTCGTGCACACGTTGCTCGAGTTCGTCGTGCGCATTCTTCAGGAACCGCGCGGCTTCCTTCTGCTCGCTGATATCGAGCACCGCTACGAGCACGCGCGACCAGTCGTGCTCGCGGCCCGGCATCAGGCGCCACTTCATGTATCGATCGCGGACATTGCCCGCCAATGTGCGGTCGGTGGCTTCGGTGTCGTATTCGATCGCGCCTTCCGCGAATCGCAACACCATCTCGCCGAGTGCGGCATATGCCTCGGGCGTGAAGATGTCGTCCGGTTGCAGGTGGAAGAACTGTTCGATTGCGGTGCCTTCGTAGGCATGCAGCGTCGCTTTGTTGACGGTCTGCACCTGCTGCATCTCGACGACGCGGTGCAGCAGCGAAGGGCGGTCGCGAAAGTACTCGCGCAGGTCGGTAATGCCGCGGCCGCGCAAGTCGTCGATGTGTCGCTTCGCGCTTGAGAAATCCGATACCCACAATGCGGCCGGCGACTCTTCGAACAGATTCCGAATCTCTGCTTCGTTGTGGATAAGGCGTTGCTCCACTTCGCGCCGGCGTTCGATCTCGGCGTTCAGCCGCTGGACGATCTCGGCGAGTTCGGCCGTTCGCTCCGATACGCGGCGCTCCAGGTCTGCGTTCGCGGATTCGAGCTCCTTCTCGAACTGCCGGCGTTCGACCTCGGCCGTGGCGCGCGCGGCAAAGATGCGCAACAGACCCAGCGACATCGGGTCCCATACGCGTTCATGGTCGTCGAAAACCGCAAGGTGCCCCATGACGCGACCGTCAGGACGCAGCAGCGGAACCGCGACGTAGCTCTTGGCGCCGATTCGTTCGAGTGCGGCGCGGTCTTCGGGAAAGCAGACCGCAACGTCCGCTTCATAAGACACGATGTCGCCGTTGCCGGTCGCAACCAATTCGCACGGTGTGCCTTTCAGCGGGAACGAGAACGGGTCGCGGTACTTGCCGTGGCTGTCCCACCAGGCGAGAACGTTGGCGCGGGTCAACGCCGGATCGAACTCGGCAACGAACGTGTAGCGGGTCTGCATCCCTTCGGACAGCTTGCGTACCAGCGCACGAAAGAACGCCTCGCCGGTGACCGATGCGGTGCCTTCGTCGATGAGACGCAGCAGTTCGGCGGCTTTTACATCGAGCGGCTGGAGGTTCACGGCATGCTCGCTACAAACAGGCGATCAATGGTGCGGCACGGTGCGAAAGACTGTCCAGCAGCCATGGAGGGAGACTGCATGTTCAGATTGGCATTGCCCGGGCCGCCGGCTCGGACACGACGGTACGTTGACGCGACATGATGTAGTCGAACGACGCTTTACCGGGTCCGTAAACAGCAAGGACGATCAGCATGAAGCCCCACAACACGTGTTGTGCCAGCGCCGCTTCGAAGCCTTCGCTCAGCAGCACGTGCGCATATGAAACGACTGCCATGGCGTTCACCGCGAACAGACCGATTGCCGAGAGTCGACCCGCGACGCCGAGAACCAGCAGCGCCGGGAACGCCAGTTCGCCGGTCGTCCCGACGACCGCTGCGACGTGGCTCGGCAGCAGCGGGACGCGATATTCGTTCTCGAACAGGAACAACGTGTTCTCCCACGCGCTCACTTTCAGGTAGCCCGATACGAGGAACTGCCAGCTCACCCAAAGGCGCACCGCCAACGCGACGGGCGTCTGCAATGTGTTGAGTGCGCGTGCGGACATGCGTACGAGCGAGACGTAGCGATCGATGAAAGTCATGAAGGTTCTCCATCCGTATCGAGGGGGAATTCCGTGGCGGTGCAGTGTGTGAGCGCTCCGCGCGTGATGAGCAACACGAGACATGCGGTGAGATCGAAGCCCGCGTCGATCGACATTGCATGGTCGAGCGCGTGCGCCAATGGTTCGCCCTGGTAGAGCTCCTGGACGAATGCGTATTGAGCGACGTCGAGCCGCAGGATCTCGACCTGCATCTGTGGTCGATGGATGATCAGTCGGTCTTCCCCAGCCGACAGGTCGACCGTGTCTTCATCGTCGCCTTGGTGCGCTTGCCAGATCGCCAGCACCGGAAACGGGGAGCGAAGCAGGCGTGTCGACGGTTGAAAGGTAAACGTGAGATTGTCGGCGTCGAGCGCCAATGCGAGCTGGTGCAGTTCCAGCGTTGTGGCATCCGCTGCGTTCAACGCATCGGCGTACGCCCACTCGAACCGCGCAACGTCTGCGAGATACTCATGCTCGGAATTGCCGTACAACGCGCGCAGGAAGAACGGGAACTCGCCGCCGAATTGTGCGAGGTCGCCGGCGCGCGACGGAAATCCGCGTGCATAGTCGTGCGCGAGCGTTCGGAAGCACGCTTCGCCGACGAGTTGTGCAACCACGGGGTAGGTGGACGCCAACGCCTTGCGGTGCCCCTCGAAGTAGTTGTTGCGATAGACATCGACGCCATCAGCCTGCAATGGATCAGCCGCGTGCCCGTCGAGCAGCGCCTGCAGGAAGCGCGCTTGCGTCTTACGCAGCGATTGCATGGTCGGATCTCAGGTAGTGGTCAGCGATCCGCGCCTCGTCTTCCAACACGTCGAACGACGGCAGGTTGGCGTCCCATTCGATCAGCGTCGGGCGCGCGCCGAATCGTTCCACCGCCGCTTCGAAGAGCGTCCACACCTCCTCTGCGACGCGCCCGTCATGCGTGTCGATGAGCATTGTCGTACCGTCGCGCCGGACGCGCGTGCTGTGGCCGGCGAGATGGAACTCGCGTACGCGCTCGACCGGTATACCGGCGATGTAGTCGGCTGCACTGAACCCATGATTGCTGGCGCTGACGTAGATGTTGTTTACGTCGAGCAGAATGTCGCAGCCGGAGCGCTTACTCAGCGCGGCGATGAAGTCCCATTCCGGCATCGTCGAATGCTCGAACGCGAGGTAGCTCGATGGGTTCTCGATCAGGATCGTTCGACCGAGGAAGTCCTGTACGAAGCCGACGCGATCGCTGAAATGGATCAGCGCCTCATCCGTGTACGGCAGCGGCAGCAGATCGTTGATGAACTGACCGCCGATCGACGACCACGACAGATGTTCGGAGACGAATAGGGGTTGAAAGCGATCGACGACGCGCTTCAGGTGCGCCAGGTGTCTGCAGTCGAGCGCATCGGTAGAGCCGAGTGAGAGACCCACACCGTGCAGGCTCAACGGATAGTCGAGGCGGACACGTTCGAGGAACTGCGGCTGCGGTCCGCCTGACGCGAAGAAGTTTTCGGTGTGCACTTCGAACCACGGCGTATTGGGGCGAGTGGTCAATACGTGGCGATGATGAGCGCTCCGCAAGCCGATTCCGGCGGTGGCCGGAACCGGTGCGGGCGCGATCGCCGATTGAACGACGGGTGTCATGCCTTCTTCGGCGTCAGGCTGCCGCCGACGAGGCGTTCGCACGTGCCGGTGGGGACGTAGATCCACTCGGCTGCGTTCGACGCGCTCTTGGACTGACCGGCACACGCGTGACCGTTGGCGGCGCAATCGTTCTTGCCGGATTGCGCAACGCCGTAGCACTTCTCTTTGCCGGGACCGCCTTCCGCGGGTGCTGCGTGTGCCAGCATTCCGGCGATTGCGAGCGCGCCGGTGATTGCGGTGGCGATGACTGCACTCTTGCGATTGATCATGTCGATACTCTCCGTTGGGTAGTTGTTGAACCTGGGGCTGCCAGGCAACGGCAGAATGAGCAGGCATCGTGCCAAATATGATAAGGTCTTATATAACAATAGGTTAATTGTCATTTCTCGACGCCTGTCCACCACATGTCGTGGATTTGCCGCAGCCCGTGGTGGGCGTTGCGGGCGGTGGCCTCGCGCTGTCGGCCCTGCCGGAAAGATGTTCTGATGCGCGTCGTTTGTGCGGGGTGGTGATGGGGTCGCGGTTTCGAATCGTCGGATGGATGGCGCTCTCATACTTCGCAATCGCGATGCTGACGCGCCTCGTGCTGGGTCTGCGCTTGCCGGCGGATGCGGATGTCGGCCTCGCACATCTGCCGACGATGATCGGCGTGGGGGCGTTGTACGACGCCTGCTTCCTTGCTTATGCCTCGATCGTGCCGGTGCTGTTCATCGCTGCGTGTCCCGAAACGTTGTGGCGGCGCGCGCCCACGCGCATGTTCGTGCACGGCTTCTCTTTCGCAACGTTGTATGCGTTCGGGTTCATCGCGGCAGCAGAGTACCTCTTCTGGGGCGAGTTCTTCGCACGCTTCAACTTCATCTCGGTGGACTATCTCGTCTATCGGCGCGAAGTCACCAACAACATCACTGAGTCGTATCCGGTTGCGGCGATCATGTCGGCGTTGCTGGTGGCATCCGTCGCAATTTACTGGCTGCTCTTTCCACGCATCGATGCGGCGTTGCTCGTGCAGCAGCCGATGGCCCGGCGTTGGCGCGAGGCGGCTTTGCTGCTGCTGCTTCCAGTCGCGGCGTATCTGCTGGTGGGCCAGGAACTGCGCGACCGCATACCGGACAACTACGTGCGCGAACTCGCATCGGATGGCGCGTATCAATTCGTCGCCGCGTTCCGCAACAACGAGCTCGACTATGCGCAGTTTTATCAGTCCGTCGATGCGGCGCAGGCGGCGCGGGTACTCAGAGGCGAACTGAACGCGCAGCCGGGTGACTTCGTGGACGCGAACCCGCTGTCGATTCTACGCAGGGTGCGCAGCGACGGCGGCGCGCAGCGGCGCCTGAACGTGATCCTCGTAATGATCGAGAGCCTGAGCGCCGATTACCTGGCCCGTTTCACGCCGGGTTCATCACTGACGCCGAATCTCGACCAGTTGATCGGCAAGAGCCTGTTCTTCACGCGACTGTATGCGACCGGCACGCGCACGGTGCGTGGACTCGAAGCGGTGACGCTGTCGTTTCCGCCGACGCCAGGACACTCCATCGTCAAGCGCATCGGCCGCGAGAGCGGCATGTGGTCGCTCGGCAACGTGCTGCGCGAACGCGGCTACGACACGCAGTTCATCTACGGCGGTCGCGGTTACTTCGACAACATGGCGGCGTTTTTCTCCGGCAACGGTTACGGCGTGATCGATCAGTCGAGCGTGCCTGACGATCAGATCGAGTTCAGCAATGCCTGGGGAATGTCGGACGAAGACCTGTACCGGCAGACGCTGGCAGCCGGCGATCGCGCTGCCGCGGCGGGGAAACCGTTCTTCTTTCACCTGATGACGACGTCGAATCACCGTCCGTACACGTACCCGGGCGGTCGCATCAGCATCGCTTCGGGCAGCGGCCGCGACGGCGCTGTGATGTACACCGATTACGCGATCGGCGAGCTGCTGCGTCAGGCGCGTGAAAAGACCTGGTTCGACGACACGCTGTTCGTGATCGTGGCCGATCACTGCGCGGGCAGCGCGGGGAAGGAAGACCTTCCGCTCGATAAGTATCACATCCCGATGTGGATCTACTCGCCGCGGCACATCGAGCCGCGCGAAGACGACACGCTGGTGAGTCAGATCGACGTCGCACCGACGTTGCTCGCCCTGCTGAACGTCGATTACCTGTCGATGGCGTTCGGCACCGACATGCTGGCGAAGGGGCATCCGCATAGGGCGCTGATCGGCAACTACGAGTATCTCGGCTACTTCGATGGCAGCGATCTGACAATTCTGCAGCCGAGGCAGCGCATCGAACGCTATCGCTATTCGGACGGTAGACCGGAGAAGGTAGCTGTTTCGAACGACGATGGGGCGGAACGCGTTCGCGCGTACTATCAGACTGCAGCGCAAACGTACAAGGACGGGCTCAACGAATGGTCGCGCGTCGTGAAGGCGCAATGAGAGCGGTCGCGCCGATCGGTTCCATGACGCGGCACGTCTGGATACCGGTCGCGGCGTTCGTTCTGCTCGCGATGCTGCTCGAGTCCACACGCATCGACGTATGGCTCGCAGATGCGATCTATCGATGGGAAGGCGGCGCGTGGTCGCTGCGGCGCGATCCGATCGTCAGGGACCTGTTGCACAACGACGCGAAGCGTGTAGTTGGCGTCGTATACGGCGTCCTCGTGCTCGCCTGCGTGCTGTCCTACTTCCTGGAGCGCCTGGCTGCATATCGTGGGGGGCTCGTATATATGGTGGTCGCGGTGGCCGGTTCGACGCTGCTGGTTGCGCTGCTGAAAGACATCACCCACGTGAACTGCCCGTGGTCGGTGGATCGCTACGGTGGCGACGTGCCATACCTGTCGACGTGGCGCGAAGTGCTTCTGCACGGTGGTTCCGGCCGGTGTTTTCCGTCGGGACATGCGGGTTCGGGTTACGCGCTCGTGGGATCGTATTTCTACTGCCGGCGCTTTGCGCCGCGCTGGCGGTGGCTGGCTTTGGGTGCCGCGCTCGGTCTCGGTGTGGCGTTCGGAGTCGCCCAGCAGTTGCGTGGCGCGCATTACCTCTCGCACGACGTTTGGGCGCTGGCGATCTGCTGGTTCGTCGCGGTGGCCGCAACACCGCTACTGAAGCGCGCCGACGCGCGGGTCGATCGATGAACCTAACGGACCGTCAATGGCGCGTGATGCTCGCACTCGGCGATACTCTGATTCCTGGCGACGCGTATCCGGCCGCGTCGGAAGCGGGTTTGCGGTCGTTCATCGAACGGAATTGGACCGACTTCGGTGCCGAATGGACGGAGCGCCTGCGCGCGGGAATCGATGCGCTCGCGGCGCTCGACTTCGAGCGGTTGTCCGCCGAGCGGCAGCGCGACATCGTAAAGCGCCTCGAAGCCGACGATCCGTCTCTGCCATGGCCGGAGCGGGGCGGCCGCTGGCTTCGGACGGTGATCGCGATCGTGTCGCAGAGCTACTACGCGGATCCGGCGGGCGGCGCGGCGTCGTGGCCGATGGTCGGCTTCGATCCTGCGCCGAAGCGAGCGCTTCCGCGCGTCGAATCGCGGCCGTTGCCAACCGTGCGCGTCGATCAACTGCGTTCCGAGTACGACGCGATCGTGGTCGGAGCGGGTGCCGGCGGCGGCATTGCCGCGCAGGTGCTGGCGGATGCGGACCTTGACGTACTGTTGATCGAGCGTGGCGAAGCGCTGGGCCACTCGCAGGTCGGCCGCGATCATCTGCGCAACCACCGCTTCCCGGCATATGGCCACAACACCGGACCATTGGAAGGGCATCCGCGCGTCATCGTCGGCCCCAACGGGGCGCAAGAGGTGCAGCCGCACGAGGTGGGTTATTCGAACAATGCGGTGACCGTGGGCGGTGGAACGCGCGTGTACGGTGCGCAGGCGTGGCGATTCGCGCCGGAGGATTTCCGGATGGCGTCGATCTACGGCGTGCCGGAAGGGTCTGGTCTGGCGGACTGGCCGATCGACTACGACACGCTGGCGCCGTGGTACGCGCGCGCCGAACGGGAGATCGGCGTGGCGGGCGAGCTGGGTCATGCGCATCACGGCGCGCGTGAGGCGTACCCGATGCAGCCGCTGCCGCTGAACCCGGACGGACGCGTTCTGCGCGACGCGGCCGGTCTGCTCGGTTGGCGTACCGCTGCCATTCCGCTCGCGATCAACACGCGCGTTTACGACGGACGCCCCGCGTGCGTTCGCTGCGGCACGTGCGTCGGATTTTCGTGTCCGAGCGACAGCAAGAACGGCACGCACAACACGGTGATCCCACGTGCGCTGGCCAGCGGACGCTGCACGCTGCTGACCGGCGCACAGGCCGAATCGGTGATCTGCGATTCCGACGGGCAGGCGCGCGCAGTACGCATGTATGTCGACCAGAAGGGTGAAGTCGTCGAGCGCATCGTGCACGCGCGCGCGATCGTGATCGCCGCCGGAGCGATCGAAACCGCGCGGTTGTTGCTGAACAGCCGATCCAAGGCTCACGCCGGCGGGTTGGGAAACGCGCACGATCTGGTCGGTCGGTACTTGCAGGGGCATCTGTATTCCGGCGCGGTGGGCTTGTACCGGGAGACCGTGCAGGACTGCGAAGGTCCCGGCGTGAGCATTGCGACGTGCGAGTTCAGTCACGGCAACCCCGGCATCGTCGGAGGTGGCATGTTGGGCAACGAATTCGTTCCGCTGCCGATCCACTTCTGGAATTCGTTCGCGCCGTCGGGACCTCGTTGGGGGGTGGATGCGAAACGCGCATTTGCCGACGCATATCGCAGGACGCTCGTCGTGATGGGACCGATACAGGAGATCCCGAACCCGGATTCGCGAGTGACGCTCGACCCTTCGGTGCGCGATCGTTTCGGTATTCCGGTTGCGCGCCTGTCCGGCCGCGTGCATCCGGGGAGCGTGCGTTCGGCCGCGATGTTGCAGACGAAAGCGGAGCAATGGATTCGTGCGGCGGGTGCGGAGAACGTTCGATCGTGGGGCAGCGAATACGGCAACGTGCTGTCAGCCGGCCAGCATCAGGCGGGAACGTGCCGAATGGGCGACGACCCACGGCACTCGGTCGCAGATTGCCACGGACGCGTACACGATCAGCGCGCACTCTATCTGGCAGACGGATCGCTGCACGTCACCAACGGTGGCTTCAATCCGGTGCTCACCATCATGGCGAACGCATTCCGGATCGCGACTACAGTGGCCCGAGCGCTCCGCGCGTGACGCGGTACCTGCGATTTGCGCTTTGATGCGACAATGCCGGCTCCGTTCGAGCGTACGATAACAATGAAGACGTGGATTCCAACGATTTCGCTGTTCGTAACCGCAGTCATGGTGGCTGTCACCGGTTGCAGCACCATCGCCGCGCACCACGATTTCAACCCGACCGTCAATTTCGACCAGTACAAGACGTTCGGGTGGATATCGGCGCATCCGCTCGTCGATCCGGCGCCGTCGGTCAGTCCGTCCGTGGAGAGTCGGATCCAGCAGACGGCGAAGGACCTGCTGACCGCGAAGGGTTACCGGTACGTCGATGATCCCGAGAAGGCCGACTTCGTCGTCGGGTTCGGTCTCGGCGCCACCGACAAGCTACGGATCGACACCTATCCGGCCGCATATCGCGGTCCGTGGCACTGGCCCGGCGGCAGTCACGAAGTGACCGTGCGCCAGCACATAGAGGGTCGGCTCGTGGTCGACATCTTCGACGTGAGAACGCACCAGCCGGCCTGGCATGGTTGGGCCACCAGGACGATCAGCGCCAGTGCCAAGAAAGATCCGCAGGCGGCCATCCGTTCGGCATTGACGGCGATATTCGCGAACTTCCCTCCGGGGTGATCAGCCTCAACGATCTCGTTGGCGCGCGCGGCGTCGGTGCGCGAGACGGATCGACTCGGCCGCCGTCGTGATGCGGCGCGCCAGCAACCAGAACTGCAGTTCGAACTGTTGTAACCCGGTCAGCCCGGTGCGCGCGATCGGCGCCGTCGCATCGGGACGCGTCGCGCCATGCCGTCGTCGCAGCAACAGCCCACCGATGATCAGCAACGGAATGCCGGGGATCAGCGGCAGAACCAAGCCGATGACGCCGAGGAACAGGCACAGAATCGCCGCACCGGTGCGAACGGGCGGCGCGAATGAAGGGCGAGGATCGTGATACATCTATCGTCGTCCGAAAACGCCTTGGTCCAAGGCTGTAAGTCTTACGGAAGCAACCGCTGTGCCATCGCATAAGGCATTGATTGCATGGACTTCTATGCGAACAACGTCTCCGTTCGTTTGGTCAGACACACGAACAACTGGTGAAAGTCCAACCGCGGTCACGGCGGAGTCACAAATCTCCGCTAGTCTTCTCGACATGGAACTCGACGAAATCTTCTGCCCCGACGCATCGGACCTTCCGCCTCCCACTCCCGAGTACGACGACGCGCTGGAAATGTGACCACGTTCCGCCGGAACTTGATGGTCATCGCACTCATCCAGTGATCCTGCCCGCGGTAGCGCGTGAGCGAATCGGCTGTAATACGACAGGCCGCGACCAAGGCATGCGCCGCGACCACTACCCGTATCCGCCCGTCGGAGAGGATGCTCAGGATGAGTCAGCAGGATGCGTTTGCCGAAGCGGTGCTCTTCTTCGAAGGCGACGACGTCTCGGTCGAGATGCACTATGCGGAGTTCGAAGCGCTGCTGAACCAGTCGGCCACGCTCGAGAAGTTCGCAGCCAGTCAGGTGCGCGGTGCCTACGTGGTCGTCGGTACCGGGCTCGCAGTGCGCGGCATGGTGACGTTCATCCTGCGCGTCGACGAGAACGGACACGCCGACCCGGGTTTCAGCGTGCCGCTGCGTCATCTGGTGCGACACGCGGGTCCCGGTCCCGACATCGGTTGCGGCACGATCCGGCTTGCGTCACGCGCGCAGTGTTCGGTGTCGTGGCACGCCATGAATCTGTGGGAGCCGGAGGGCGAGGGTGAGGCGAACCCCATTCGCGTCGTGCAGCGTGCGGTATGGCGCAATCGACTCGGCTTGAAACTGTCGAAGACCGAAGGTGGCGAAGCGCCGTTTCTCACGCTGCCCAGCGTCGACGACGCGTCGAACGGCACCCCCGAACCCCAGAGCACGAAGCCCGGGCCGAAACATGCTTCCAAGAAGATCAGCTCCAAAGTGCTGGTACAGGCCGACGACAAGATCGACCAGGCGTTCGGCGAAGAGGGGCGCATCAGCCTCACGCAGCTGATCCAGCAGCACAACAACAGCGTCGACTCGCTGACGCGCAAATACCGGCTCGACCTCGAGCAACAGCAGCAGATCTACCTGGATCAGATCCGCGGTTGTCGCGACGAAATCCAGCGGCTCAAGGCGCTATTGCGTCACGAGCAGAACCGCAACCGGCGTCTGCAGCAGCTGCTGCGTGGTGAAGTGGGACACTGACACGCCGGCGCGAGCGCCGCTCAACGCGAATCGAGACTCTGATCCATGTCGAGTGCTGGCGACGGGTGCGACGGGCGACCGACGATCTGAGCGGGCACACCGGCTACCGTGACGTGCGGTGGCACGTCGTTCAATACCACGCTGCCCGCACCCACCTTGGCGCCTTCGCCGACTTCGATGTTGCCGATGATCTTGCATCCGGCGGACAGCAGCACACCGCGACGGATCTTCGGGTGACGGTCTCCAGACACCTTGCCGGAACCGCCGAGGGTCACCGAATGCAGAATCGACACGTCGTCTTCGATGACCGCCGTTTCGCCGACGACGATGCCTGTCGCGTGATCGAGCATGATTCCCGAGCCGATACGAGCGGCCGGGTGGATATCGACGCCGAGCGTCACGCTGATCTGGTTCTGAAAGAAGCGCGCGAGCGCCTGGCGGTTGCGATGCCACAACCAGTTCGCGATGCGGTGCGCCTGCAGCGCGTGGAACCCTTTGAAGAACAGAAACGGCGTCGAGACGTCGTCGCACGCCGGGTCGCGCGTATAGGTCGCGAGGATGTCGATCTCGGCCGCGGTCAGAATCGACGGCGAGTCGTTGAGCGCCTCTTCGATGACGTCACGGATCATCATCGTTGGGAGCATCGGCGTATCGAGACGACTCGCGATACGGAAGCTCAGCGCCGATTGAAAACTCTTGTGGTTCAGAATCGTCGCGTGGAAGTAGCTGCCGAGGATCGGTTCCTGCTGAGCTTTTTCGCGCGCTTCGTTCTGCATCGCTTCCCACAGGCTGGTGTTCGGCGCGCGCTTCAGCCGGGAATTTGCGGTGGTCAGAACTTCGAGATGGCGGTCTTCCAGTGCGCTGCCCATGCGCGTCTCCGGTTCGTTGGCGGGCAAGCCTGAGCGCTTGCACCCCATAATTCAAGCACGGGACCCGCGACAAATTTGCACCACCGCGTCGCACTGTCGCACCCGAACCTGCATCGCGCGGTCGGCGTGTATACTCGGTTCTCGTCGTGCCTCTCTGATACTACATGACCTTCAACACCGTCGGGCTGATCGCACGCAGGGGTAGCCGCAGCATCGTGGAATCGGTGGTGACGCTCGAGCAGTTCCTGCGCGCGCGGAAGGTCTCGATCGTGTTTGAAGCCACCACCGCCGCGATGCTGCCGAAATGCGCGCATCGGGTCGAAGAGCGGAAAGCGCTTGGCGCGATCTGCGACCTGCTGATCGTCGTTGGCGGCGACGGCAGCCTGCTCGGCGTCGCGCGCGATCTCGCCGCCTCGCAGGTCCCGGTGATCGGCGTGAACCGCGGTGGTCTCGGTTTTCTCGCGGACATTTCGCCCGATCAGATCGAAGCCAAGATCGGCGCGGTGCTCGACGGCGAATACACGGTGGAGCATCGGTTCCTGCTCGATGCGACCGTGTACCGCGACGGCAAGCGCACCGGCGGATCGGCGGCCCTGAACGACGTCGTTGTGCATGCGGGCACCATGTCGCGGATGATGGAGTTCGCGCTGCACATCGACGACAAGTTCGTTTACGACCAGCGCTCGGACGGCCTGATCGTCGCTACGCCGACCGGCTCGACCGCGTATGCGCTGTCGGCCGGCGGTCCGATCATGCACCCGAGCCTCGATGCGATCGTGGTCGTGCCGATGTTCCCGCACACGCTGACGTCGCGACCGCTGGTCGTGCCGAGCGCATCGCGAATCAAAGTGGTCATCGGTTCGACGACATCGACGAACCAGCAGATCAGCTGCGATTCGCAGGTGGACATCGGCGTTCAGCCAGGCGACGAGGTCCACATCCAGAAGTGCGCGCACGCACTGAAGCTGCTGTATTCGAGGCAGCACAGTTTTTACGAAGCGTGTCGCAGCAAACTCGATTGGGCGTCGCGCCTCGGCGCTCCGGTCAAACCCGAGTAAGAAGCGCGAAGCTACATCGGCGGATGGTCGATGTCGGTCACCACACCGGGATCGTCGACGCTGACCTTCCTGACCGCTCCCGGATGCGCATCGATCACCGATCGGGCGCCGCGATCCCCCGTGAGTGCGATCAATTCGGCGAAGAACTCGCCCGAGAAACCGACCGGGTGGCCTGGCGCGTCTGCGTGCATCGGCAGGACGATGCACGGCGCTCTGTCGATCCGCACCGTATCCATCGCCGCCTTCAGCGCGCGCAGCGTGTCGGGTCGGATGTACGGCATGTCGCCGAGCCCGAGAAACACGTAGTCCCAGTCGACCACCGCGCGAATGCCGTCCGCGATGCTCGCCGCCATGCCGAGGTGGGCGTGCGGGGTCGGGACGATGATCGGCAGCTGGCGGCCGAAACCTTCGGCGATCACCTGCGTCAATGTGCTATCGCTGCTGCGCACCACCACCGCGACGTTGGCGAACGCCGCGCGATACGGACGCAGCGTCGCGATCAGCAACGGTTCGTGCCTCAGCTGGAACACGCGCTTATCGCTGCCGAACCGCCGCGAGAATCCGGCGGCGATGACCAGCGCGCCGCTGGTCACGCGGCGGAGGAGGTCAACCCCGGCTGCTGCGCCACCGTGGGCGACGCGACTGCAGCGAGGTGGGCGAGGGCCTGCTTTTCGCGCTGCTTTCTCACTGCCGTGATCTCGGCCAGGATCGCGATCGCGATTTCCGGCGGGGTCTTGCTGCCGATCGGCAGCCCGATCGGTGCGCGCAGCCGCGCGAGTTCTGCATCGGTGACGTCGAGCAACTGGAGGCGTTTGCGCCGACCGGCCGACGTCTTCACTGAACCCATCGCGCCGACGTAGAACGCCGGTGTCTTCAGTGCTTCCATCAGACCCATGTCGTCGATGCGCGGATCGTGTGTCAGCGCGACGATGGCCGACGCGGCGTCGTTTGCGTAGGCCTTCACCGCGTCGTCGGGCATGTCGGTGACGCCGCGCGCGCCGGCAACGCCGAAATCGGCCAGCAGCTTCTCGCGCGGGTCGCATACGGTGACGGCGTAGTCGAGCATCTGCGCCATCTCGGCGAGGTATTTCGACACCATTCCGGCGCCGATGATGAACAGCTGGAACCGCGGTCCGTAGGTTTGACGCAACAGGGACGCAACTTCGTCGAACACCGGATCTTCGTGCGCTTCGACTTCTTCGATCGAACTCGTGCCGCGTTTGACGTCGACCGTGCGGCGGACCCGGCCGCGGTGCATCAGTCGGTCGTCGATGCGACGCAATTGCTCCAGATGAGTTGCCTGCGAAAGTGGCTCGACGACGACGTCGAGGTGGCCGCCACACGGCAGACCGAAGCGCTCCGTTTCTTCGGCTGTGAGGCCATAACGGAAGTACTGAGGGGCGTGGCGCGCCAGAACCCCGGACGTGAGCTTTTCGAGCATGTCGTCTTCCACGCAGCCGCCGGACAACGAACCTGCCACCTGGCCGCGGGCGTTGCAGGTGAACAGCGATCCGACGGGACGGGGCGAAGATCCCCAGGTTTTCACGACGGTCGCGAGCCAACAGGTTTCCCCGCCTTCGAGCCAGATCCGAGCCTGGCTCAGAACTTCGTGATCGGCAGCTTGCATGGCGATGTAACGTGCACTTAGGGTGTGGCCGAGTTTACACCACATTCCGAGGTTGTCCGCGCGGTGGGTACGGTTCGAGCACTGACGTTGGGTTCGGACGTCGATCTGGCGATGTTCTGCGCTTATCTTTCGCAGAGTCGCGTCGGACACCGTGTTTTCGAAGAGCAGGGTCGCCAGATACTCGAGGTGGCGAACGAAGCGGACGCGCAGCGCGTGCGCAGCGATTACGAGGCGTGGCGCGACGGGCGCCTCGCGCTGCAATGGCTGCCGCGGCCGAAGCGCGCACCCGCACCGTGGCGGATGTGGCTGCGCCGCTATCCGGTCGTCGCGGCGCTCACCGCGTTGTCGTTGGTGTGCTTTCCCGCGACGTTCGGCATCGATGCCGGAGCGCTCGGGCCTTTGCTGCCGTGGCTCACCATCGTGCCCGTAACGGGCAGCGCCGGCGACCTCCATTTCGGAACGTTGCAAGGCACGCTCGCCCGCGGCGAAGTGTGGCGTCTGGTCACGCCGATACTCATTCACTTTGGCGTTGCGCATCTGCTGTTCAATATGGCGGTTGTCGTCGAATTCGGTCGTCGCATCGAGCGCGGCGCCGGTTCCGTTTGCCTGCTGGTGCTGACCTTGCTGATCGCGGTGTCCGGCAATGTGGCGCAGTTCCTGTGGAAATCGGTGCCGATGTTCGGCGGGCTGTCCGGCGTTGCGTACGGTCTGTTCGCGTACGTCGTGGTGCGCGCCCGCTTCGACACAGCGCCGGATTGGCGGGTGCATCCTTCGTTCAGCGTCGGCGTTCTCGTCATGCTCCTCCTCATGAGCAGCGGCGTGACGGAAGCGTTCGGGCTGTTCATCGCCAACACCGCGCACTGGGTCGGCCTGGCAATGGGCGCCGTCGCCGCCGCGACGTGGCGCCCCGCACGACGAGGCGCCGCCAATGCAGTTTGAAATCGTCGAAGTGTTGGGGAGCGGGGTGCTGCATTCGATGGACTGCACGCCGAGCATACCGGTGCGTTACTCGCTACCGTTCGAAACTGCGGCCATCCCCTTGAACGATCTGTTAGGACGTACTCTGGTGCTGCGCTTCGATGGCCGTATCACCTGCCAGTACTGCGGCACCGTCACGCGCAAGAGCTACGGCGATGGCTATTGTTATCCGTGCTTCAAGAAGCTGGCACGGTGCGATCTGTGCGTGGTGAGTCCCGATCGATGCCACTACGCGGCGGGTACGTGTCGCGAGCCTGCGTGGGGCGAAAGCTTCTGCATGCAACCGCACCTCGTTTATCTGGCGAACTCCGCGGGCGCGAAGGTGGGTATCACCACGCCCGCCAACATTCCGATGCGATGGCTCGATCAAGGCGCGACGCAGGCGGTGATCATCATGCGCACGCAGAGCCGGTTTCAGGCCGGCTGCGTGGAAGCGGCGCTCGCGCGACACGTCAGCGATCGCACTGTGTGGCGCAACCTGGTAGGCCGCGACGCGCTCGAACTCGATCTGGTTGGGCTGTGCCGGCGCCTGCGCAGCGAGGCCGCTCGCGCGCTTGCGGAGCTCGACGATCGTTTCCCTGGTGCGCTCACGTGGGTGGAGCAGCCGTCTCCGGTGCAGTTCGAGTATCCGGTCGCGAGCTATGCCGGTCCGCCGATCGGACTGACGCTCGAGCCCGGCATCGCGATCGGCGGAACCCTGCTCGGTATCAAAGGCCAGTACCTGATGTTCGACAGCGGCGTGTTCAACGTGCGGCGCCATACCTCGTATCATGTCGAGGTAGCGCGGGCGGCCGATATCGCGCCCGACCGACGCGGCCAAATGGAGCTCTTCTGATGAAGGATTCACAACCGAAGGCGATCCGGCTGGCGGAATATCGACCGCCGGATCACGTGATCACCGATACGCGGCTCGAATTCGATCTGACGGACGGCGTTACGCAGGTGACGTCGCAACTCCAGGTGCGGCGCATGGGAACCACGTCGACGCTGCGGCTCGACGGACAGGAGCTGGAACTCGTGTCCGTTGCCGTGGACGGCCGGTTGCTCACCAGCAACGAGTATCAGACCGACGACGACTCGCTGACGCTGTTCGATCTGCCCGAGTCGTGCGAGCTGACGATCGTCACGCGCATCCATCCCGAGCAGAACGTGGCGCTCGAAGGTCTGTACAAATCGGGCGGCCGGTCCGGCGGCATGTACTGCACGCAGTGCGAGGCTGAGGGATTCCGCAAGATCACGTACTACCTCGATCGTCCCGACGTGCTGTCGAAGTTCACCACGACGATCATCGCCGATCCCGCGTATCCGGTGCTGCTGTCGAACGGCAATCTGATCGAGGAACATCAGCGCGCCGACGGTCGGCGCAGCGTCACCTGGCAGGACCCGTTTCCGAAGCCGAGCTATCTGTTCGCACTGGTCGCGGGAGATCTGGCGCTGCTGCGCGACGAGTTCGTCACCGCATCGGGGCGCCGCGTCGAACTGCGCATCTACTCGGAACCGCACAACATCTCGCAGTGCGACTACGCGATGGGCGCGCTGAAGCGCGCGATGCGATGGGACGAAGAAGTTTATGGCCGCGAATACGACCTCGACATCTTCATGATCGTCGCTGTCGAAGACTTCAACATGGGCGCGATGGAGAACAAAGGGCTCAACATCTTCAACACGTCGTGCGTGCTGGCGAGTCCCGACACGGCCACCGACCTCGCGTACCAGCACGTCGAAGCAGTCGTTGCGCACGAGTATTTCCACAACTGGTCCGGCAATCGCGTGACGTGCCGGGACTGGTTCCAACTCAGCCTCAAGGAAGGCTTCACGGTATTCCGCGACGCGGAGTTCTCCTCCGACATGAATTCACGCACCGTGAAACGCATCGACGACGTGAATCAGCTGCGCACCGTTCAGTTCGCCGAAGACGCGGGTCCACTCGCCCATCCGGTGCGTCCCGATACGTATATCGAGATCTCGAACTTCTACACGACTACGGTGTACGAGAAAGGCGCCGAAGTGGTCGGCATGATTCACACGCTGCTCGGTCCGGAGCGGTTTCGGCGCGGCACAGACCTGTACTTCCAACGACACGACGGTGCCGCGGTTACGACCGAAGACTTCGTGCGCGCGATGGAAGACGCGAACGGCTTCGATCTCGGACAATTCCGCCGCTGGTACAGCCAGGCGGGCACACCGGTGATCGCGGTGACCACCCGATTCGAGAACGGGGCTTTCGACGTGTCCATCGCGCAGCGTTGTCCGCCTACGCCGGGCCAGCCCAGCAAAGCGCCGTTCCACATTCCGGTCGCGATCGGTCTGCTCGACCGGAACGGCAACGAACTGCTCGGCAAGGCCGGCTCGGGATCGGGTGCGGTCGTGCAGAGCGGCGCGCGGGTCGAGAATCCTCGCGGCGACGGTACGCTGATCGTTCACGTCACGCAGCCGACCACGCAGCTTCGCGTCACCGGATTGAAGGAGCGGCCGGTGCTGAGCGTCCTGCGTGGCTTCTCCGCACCGGTGAGAGTGGAGTTCGCGCGACCGAGCGAGGAACTGACCTTTCTCGCGCGCTACGACACAGACGGCTTCTCGAGGTGGGACGCGATGCAGTCGTTGCACGCCGGGACGATCGAGCAGATCCGCGGCGGCGCAACCGATGCCGCGCACAAACTGCTACCGCTGTACCGTGAGCTGCTGAACGACGCGCTCGGCGCGGACGATCCGGAGCGCACCGCGATGTTCGCCGCGATGCTGGCCGTTCCCTCGGAGAACTATCTCGGCGAACTCATGAGCGAGATCGACGTCGATGGATTGCATCGCGCGCGCGGCGCGCTGCGCACGGTGCTCGGTGGCGAGTTGTTCGACGAGTGGATGGCGGTGTATCGGCGCAGCACGGCACTCGGACCGTATCTACCCGACTCGCGCAGCGTAGGACGCCGTGCGTTGCGTAATCTCGCGCTCGGTTTCCTGTGCGCCACCGGCCGATCGCGTGTGTCCGATCTGCGGCGGGTGTTACTCGCGCAATACCGCGATGCCGACAACCTGACCGATCGACTGGCCTCGCTTCGGGAGATCGTCAACGCCGAGTGGCTCGACGATGCGGCGCGTTCGGAGACGATCGCGGACTTCTACGCGCGCTGTTCGACGCAGAAACTCGTCATCGATCAGTGGTTTTCGGTGCAAGCGGCGTGCCCCCGAGCTGGCGCGTTGGCGCGCGTCGAGCTGCTCGAGAGCCACGCCGATTTCGACGGCCGCAATCCGAACCGGCTGCGCGCGCTGTACGGGGCGTTCGCCGGGCAGAATCCGGTGAGCTTCCACGCGCGCGATGGCTCCGGCTACCGTTTTCTCGCGGAGCGCGTGGCGCGCATCGACCGTTCTAATCCGCAGATCGCGGCGCGCCTGCTGGCGCCGTTGACGCGCTGGCGGCGATACGACGCCGGCCGTCGCGCGGCGATGAAAGAGGCGCTGCGCGGCATCGAGGCGTCAGACGCCATTTCGCGCGACGTCTACGAAGTGGTGACCAAGACGCTTCAGGGCGAAGGGTAGAGCGCCGGTAGTTCGTCGGAGACGGATGCTCCCACGTCGCGCCGGGCAGCGTGGACGCATCGCAGCAGCGCCGCAGGATCGAACGGTTCCCCATTTTCGCGTTGATACAACCGCGCATTGAGGGCGTTGACCGCGTCGTGCGCGGCGGAGTCGGACGAGAAGCGCCGCGCCGCGTCGACGAGCGGCAGCGCGTAGCGGGCCGTCAACCAGCGGTCGAGCGCGGCGCGAATCTGCTGCGGATCGCGACTGGCGCACGCGCGGCTCAACGCGGAATGCGCGTCGGTCTCGGCAGCGGCGCGGTTCTCCGCAGGATGCGAACCGGGCAGCTTGCGATAGCGCGCTCGCAACGCAGTAACCGCCCAGCCAAGCAGGGTCGCGACAAAGGCGATCGCGAGCCACAGATTGATCGTGGAAGACGGCGACGAGGGTGCTGGCTCGCGGGCGACGCGTGCCGGAGCGGGTGGAGGCACTTGGGAAGGCACCGGATTCACCTCTGCTGCCGGAGGCGCAGACGTTGCCGTGCCGGTGACCTTGATCGTATGGGCTGGCAGCGCGGCCGTGCGAACTTGTTGGTGGACGGTATCCCACCACATAACGTGCACTTCCGGCAGCGTGAGGTCGCCCGGCTGTGTCGCAACCAGGCTGTACGACTCGGTACGTGTGCCGACAATACCGCCGCGAGTTTGCGTTTCGCTCAGTTTCGGCGGCTCGGGATACGCCTTCAGAGAAGCGGGGAGCGCGACCACCAGGGGCGGGATGGCTGATGACGCGTTACCGTCCGCGCGCACGATCAACGTCCGCTGACTCGGCGTGCCGGTGGCGAGCCCGCGCTCCGGTTCGCCGGGCCAGTCTTCCAGCAACTCGACGTCGGTGGCGGGCAGCCAGGGCGCATCGCGCGGATACTCGGGCGGAATCGGCAGCACCTGCACCGTAAGCGCGTCGGACCTGACGTCTACGGCGATGCGGCGTCCCATACCGGATTCGGCCAGACGCACGCTGCCGGTTATGGTGGCGGCCGGGATCGTGAGATCGCCGCTGCGCTCGGGAAACACCGAGAAGCGCTGTTCGATCACGCCGTACTGCCGGCCGTCGCGAACGGCCATGCTGTGTTCGGGTTCTCCCAACAGTTTCACCATGGCGCCGGGAATGTCGGGGGTATTCGGCATGTCGCCGAGTTGCGCACCGTTGACATAGAAGAGCCGGCGCGTGACCACCACCTGCGACTGAACGTACACCTGTTTGGGCGCATACGTCGTTTCGAAGAACACCGTCTGGGCAATCGCGCGTTTGAGCTGAGGGTCGAGTTCCTTGACGGTGATTTCGATCGGCCGGGTCGTTTCGCCGGCGAGAGTGAGCGCTGGAATTCTCAGCGGGCCGTTGTGTTTCGGCTTCAAGACCAGTGTCCACGTAGTCAGCGCGTCGACCTGTCCGTTGAAGCTCTGGATCTGCGCGCTGCGCTGGTGGCTGAGGATGTCGAAATCTTTCTCCAGCGGATCGAAGTCGGGATTCGACGTGAGATTCGCGCCGTCAACGCGCAACGTCAGGCGGATGGTATCCGCTTCGGAAATCGTCGTGGTGTCTACGCTCGCCTCGAACCGCGCCAGCGCCATTGAGGGGAGCAGCAGCACCGCCAATGCGATCAGCGCGGCCTTCACCAGATGCGCTCCTGATCGCGCGGGTCGGGCACGCCGCTGCGCAACCGTTCGTTCGTCTCGAACTGGAATTTGCGCCGCAGCAGCCCCGACGGATCGTCCGGCACCCGCCTCAGCCATTGTTCCAGCGCGTCGCGCTGTTCGTCGCGCGGCGCTTCGCGCTCTGCCGTCTGCTGCTTTTCTTCGTCGTTCGGTTGCTTCTGATCCTGATCGGACTTCTGCTGCTTCGTTTCCGGTCGCTTGTTCGCCTGCTGTTCGCCGGACTGCGACGCCTCCTGGTTCGGATTGCCAGACGAGTTCTGTTCGCGCGGTTGCCCCGATTCTGCCTGCTCGCGATTGCGTTGGGATTCGTTGCTGTCGTTCTCTCCGGCTTGCTTCCTGTCGCGCAGCTTCTCGAGCAGCGCCTTGTTGAAAGCAGCGTCTTCGTCGCGCGGATTGGCGCGCAGCGTTGCGGTGTATGCCGCGATCGCTTCGTCGTACTTCCCCTGGTGGGCGAGCGCATTGCCGCGGTTGTAGGTTCCCGCCGGAGAAGTGTCGGTGGAGAACTCGAGATCGGCGCCTGCGTAGTCGCCGCCGCGATAATCCGCGACGCCTTTCCACTGTGGATTCTCGAACAGGGACGCCGCGCGTTCCGGTTCGCCCTGCTGCAATGCCTGGAACCCCTGTTGGTCCGGCGTTTTCCACAAGTCGCTCCACCAGCTCGCGTGCGCCGGCGGAGGCATCAGGACGAACACGAAGAGCGCCACCGCGCCGCGCCGGAAATTCAGCAGCGCGAACGGGATCAGCAGCAGCGCCAGCCAATAGCCGTAGTCGGCCCAAAGGTCGAACTTGCCTTCGAGACGGCGTCCGTCGTCGGCCGACGGTAGTGACGTTTCGAGCAGCTGACCGAGGTTCGAGTCGTCGGCGCCAGCCGTGAGATAGCGGCCGTTGCACATCTGCGCGAGCGCCTCCAGGCGTCCGGCGTCGAGCTTGGCGACGATCGTATCGCCTTGTCGGTCGGTTAGAAAACGGCCGGGTTGATCGACGAATTCGAGCGGGATCGGCGCGCCGTCGGGCGTGCCGATCCCGAGGATCGAGATCGGGAAGTTCGGTGAAGCGTCTTTCGAGAGGTCGACGATACGATCGACGCCGTCGGTCACCAGCAGTATGCGACCCTGCTGCATGCCGGCGCTGCGCAACAGCGTTCTAGCGAGTTCCAGCGCCGTGCCGGGATTGCTTCCGAGTACCGGCATCATTTCAGGGCTCAACGCTGCCAACAGGTTCTCTATGGTGCGAACGTCGTCGGTCAGCGGGGCCACAGTGTGCGCGTCGCCGGCGTACGCGACCATTCCGGTGAACCCTTCCTTGCGCTCGCGCAGGATGTCGGTAACGGCATGTCGCGCGCGAATCAGGCGGGAAGGCTCGACGTCTTTTGCATACATCGACAGCGATAGGTCTAGCACGATCACCAGTGCGTCGGTCTTCTGGTCGATCGGCTGCGGCAGGCGTTGCCACGTCGGTCCGGCCAGCGCCACGCCGGCCACCGCGAGCGCAAGGCCGGTGAACAGCGGCAGCAGCGGTCCGCTCCTCTTGAGTGCGCGTTCGATCAGCGCATCCCGCAGCGGCTCGTCGATGACCGCCTCCCAACTGGAGCGTGAACGTTGCGCGCGCGCCGCGACCAGCGCCATCGCCACGGCGGCAAGCAGCGCCAGCAACCACCACGGCCGCAGGAAGTGGAAGGCCGTGAGGTCAAGCGGCGACATACGCACCTCTGCGGGTGCCGATACCCAACACCAGCAACCACAGCAGCCAGCTCGCAGCGAGCGGGTAGTGGAACAGCGACCGCACCGGACGGAAATTGCGCGCCTCCTGCGCGGTGGGTTCGATCGCGTCGAGCAGCTGGTAGATCTTGGAGAGCGCAGCGGTGTCTTTTGCGCGGAAAAAACGTCCGCCGGTTGTACTGGCGATACGCTCGAGCGCCTTCGTGTCCATGTCAGCAGACGGGTTCACCACGCGGCCGCCGATCTCGCCCCAGAAACCCGGAACTCTGAGTTCTTCCGCACCAACCCCCACCGTGTAGATCTTCACGCCTTCGATACTCGCCAGTTGGGCCGCTTTCTCCGGCGGCACTTCTCCCGCATTGCTCGCGCCGTCCGTCATGAGTATCAGCACGCGCGAGTCTGCAGGTCGTGTGCGCAACCGCTTCACGGCGAGTCCGATGGCGTCGCCGATCGCGGTCTTGCCGCCGGCGATGCCCACTGGCGCGTCGTCCAGCAATTGCTCGACCGTCGCGAGATCGAAAGTGAGTGGCGCCTGCAGATAGGCGTTGGTGCCGAACAGAATCAGACCGACGCGGTCGCCGGCGCGGCGCGCGATGAAATCGGTGACCACGTCTTTCACGGCGTTGAGCCGGTTCGTCACCCGGCCGCCAACCTCCATGTCTTCGGTGTTCATGCTGCCGGAGATGTCGACCGCGAGCATCAGATCGCGTCCGCTGCTCGGCAGGCTGATCGGTTCGCCCGTGAATTGCGGCCGGGCCACCGCACCTAGGAGGCACGTCCACGCGAGCCACGCCAGCAGCAGTGCGAGCCATCCGCCGCGGTGCGGACCGCCGCGAGCGGCGATGGCCGCACCGAAACGGCCCACGTCGGGCACGCGCAATGCCGCGTCGCGTCGCTGACGCGGCCGCAACGCGTAGCGCACGATCAGTGGCAGCGGCAACGCCGCGAAGGCCCACGGCCACAGGAAACTGATCATCGCCGCGCCTGCTTTGTGACGGCGCGCAGCACGTCGCGGGCAGCTGCGTGCAGTGCGTCGGGATCGGGCTCGAAATCCGGCGCGAATCGCCGCTGGCCCAGTGCCGCTCCAGCGCCGTTGGTGAACACGTCGCTCGCAACGATGCCGTCCAGATAGCTCAACCATGCCGAACCCAGCAGCGGCGCGGCGTCGGAGCGTTTTGCGCCGTAGATCAGCGCGCGCTTCAGCAGTTCGTTGACGGCGTTGGCGAAATCACGCGGCGGCAGGCGCTGATCACGGTTGTCGGCCAACAGGCGATCTAGGGCGCCGATCGCGAGCCGCAGCGGCCGGTCGCGACGCCGCACCCGGTAGATCCGAAACGCGAGCGCCACCAGCGCCGCGAAGACGAGGATGCCGAGCACCCACCACCCCGGCGCGGGCGGCCACAGGCCCGGCGGCTCCGGCAGATGCAGGTCGCGCAGTTGCTTGAGTGCGTCATCCATCGTCGGAAGATCAATGAACCAGGCGTTCGCCGAGCCGCACCACTGCGGCCTCGTTGGTGGACAACCTTATGAACTGGCTGCGCGTGGCGTGGCAAGCCGATTCGAGCCTGCCGGTGTGCGCCAGGAAATCGTCCCGGTACCGCTGCCGCGCACGCGTGTCGCCGGTCGAGAGCACGCTGCGAACGATGCCGTCGGTCACCGTATAGCGATCTGGTGGAGGCAGTTCCTGCTCCAGCGGATCGCTGACGTGAATCAACGCCACGCTGTTGTGCCGGGCGATACGTTTCAACTGACGCTCGTCATCGTCGTTGAAACCGAGAAAGTCGGATATGAGGTAAACGCGATGACCGTTGCGTGCGATTCGCACGACGTGTTCGAGAACCGTCGGCAACCGATGCGCGCGCTTGCCCGGCACGACAACGGAACTGCGAAGGGCCGCGTTGCTGCTGCCGATCTGATTCAACAGCCGCACCACGGCGCGCGCGCTCCTGAACGGCTTGAACGCGTACTCGGTGGCGTCGTCGAACACGAGCCCGCCGACGCGATCACCGGCGTCGACGGAATGCCACGCGAGCAGTGCAGCGCACTCGGCCGCGGCAACCGATTTCATCCGTACGCGACTGCCGAAAAACATCGCGCGGGTCTGATCGATCACGATCAGCGTGGGCCGTTCGCGCTCTTCGCGATACACCTTCGTGTGCGGTTTTGCCTTGCGCGCGGTGACGCGCCAATCGATCGAGCGAACGTCGTCACCGGGTTGATACAGGCGCACCTCGGCGAAGTCGACGCCGCGACCGCGATGACGCGACCATCGACTGCCGCCGTGCGGGCCGCTGGTGGCGTTCGCGGCGGTTCGCAGCGGCAGCTTCACGCCGCGCAATGCGATGAGGTCCTCGACGTTGACGGTCGCGCCCTTCAGTTGCCGGGCGTTCAGTGGCCGGTCGCTGGCGACTTCGGTCGTCATGGAGTGGGAACGGCAGCGAGTATCCGGTCGATGAGCTTGTCGGCGTCCACGCCCTGCGCTTCGGCTTCGAAGCTGGTGATGATGCGATGGCGCAACGCGTCGTGCGCGACGCTGCGCACGTCGTCAGGCGTGACGAAATTGCGGCCGTCGAGCCAGGCAACGGCGCGGCTGCATTGGTCGAGCGCGATGGTGCCGCGCGGGCTCGCGCCGTAGTCGAGCCAGCCGACGAGGTCCGCCTGGTACAGGCCGGGATTGCGCGTCGCCATCACGAGCTGGATCAGGTATTCCTCTACCCCCGGCGCCATGTATTGCTCGATGATCTGCCGTCGTGCCTCGAAGATGTCGTGTGCATCGAGACGGACGGGCGGCGTCGCGTCGCGTTTGCCGACCGTTTCGGCGCGCACGAGATTGAGAATCTCGTGTTCCGACTTTGCGTCCGGATAGTTCACCTTCACGTGCATGAGGAATCGATCGAGCTGCGCTTCCGGCAACGGATAGGTGCCTTCCTGCTCGATTGGATTCTGTGTCGCCATCACGAGGAACAGTTCCGGCAATGGATACGTTTCGCGACCGATGCTCACCTGTCGTTCGGCCATCGCTTCGAGCAGCGCCGACTGCACTTTGGCCGGCGCACGGTTCACTTCATCGGCGAGCACCAGATTGTGAAATATCGGTCCTTGCTGGAAGCGAAACGAGCCATCTTCCGGGCGATACACCTCGGTGCCGGTGACGTCGCTGGGCAACAGATCCGGGGTGAACTGAATGCGGTGAAAATCGCCGTGCACCGCGCTCGCGAGTTCCTTGATGGCGCGCGTTTTGGCAAGCCCAGGCGCCCCCTCGACCAACAGGTGACCACCGCAGAGCAGGGCGGTGACCAGGCGCTCGATCAGCGGCCGTTGGCCGATGATGCGGCCGTCGAGCCAGTCCATCACCGTTCGAATCTTGTTCTGCTGCGGAGCTACAACTGCCTGCATGGTCTGCCTTTTTTTCCGGATGCGCGACGCAAAATGCCCGTCATTGTAGCCGCGGTCGACATCGAGTCTACCGATGGTCTCCGGCTCGACTAATCCTGATTCGTCGCGCCTCGGTTAGATGGGAGGCTGCGACAGAAGTTCGATCGAACGACCACCGAGGGCAGCCGTCACACGTCAATGACGCGCGGCGTGCACCGCGCGTTCGCGTTGCACGTCACCGACGCTCGCCTGACGACACTGCAACGCCTCGGTTAGAGCAGGGCTCGCACCTGCGCGGGTGACGGTCCGCCGGGTAACAGCATCACCACGGCGTCGTCGAAGCCCGCTGCAGCGAAGTCAGCCAGCATCGCTCGAGTGGCGCCGAGATCGGTGGCGGGTCCCAACTGAATGGTCGACACCACTGCGCGGCGACCACCGGCGGCCCGAAATCGTTGCAGCGCCGCGATCACTTCCGCTGGCGAGCGATACGCGGCCGAAGCGATCCAACCCGAGTAGGATTTCGCGGCGCGCTCCACACCGCCGCCGCCCCATGCGCCGAGGAGCAGCGGTGGGCCCCCGCGTACCGCGGGCCAAGGCGACAACTCGATCTCGGCGAGTCTGCCGTCGGCGAATATCCGCCGCAGTTCGGTCATGCGTTCCGAGAACGTGCGGAAACGCGTCGTGTAGTCGCGACCGAGCGCGTCGAAGTCTTTCTGCGTGGATCCGGCGCCGACGCCGAACAGGAAGCGATCGCCGCACGCCTGCATCAGCGACAGTACGCGATGCGCCAGATCGACCGGGTGATACAACGGCACCTGCACGACGGCCGTGCCGATCTCGACCGACTCGGTCACGGCGGCGGCGATTGCGAGCGCGACGAATGGATCGGTGATCGGGAAGCCGCGGCCGATCGCCTGCACCGACCACAGACTCGCGAAACCTTCGCCCTCGAACGCGCGAGCCTGTTCGGCGAGATACCGAGACGAGCCGGCCTGTGCGGGTGCGATGGGGCCGAGGAGCGCGCCCAACTTCATTTCGATCCTGCTCCGATTGCATTGCCAGACTATGCGCGATGAGTACACTGGCGCGCCACGATCACACCGGTGTGCCGTGTACGAATTTCTGCGTCGTCTGATGTTCCTGCTGCCGCCGGAAACCTCGCACGAGATCGCGCTGGCGGGATTGCGCTTCGCCGAACGCGCGCGGCTCTCGCAGCGATACATACACGGAATCTATCAGCCGACGACGGCGATGGGACTGAAGTTCCGCAATCGCGTGGGACTTGCCGCCGGACTCGACAAAGACGCGCGCTGCATCGAAGGGCTCCTCGCGATGGGTTTCGGCTTCGTCGAAGTCGGAACGGTGACGCCGCGACCTCAGCCCGGCAATCCACGACCACGCTTGTTCCGTTTGCCGAACGAAGGCGCCCTGATCAACCGGATGGGCTTCAACAACCGCGGCGCACCGGCTGCAGCCGCGCGCGTGCGCGCAGCCCGTGGGCGGCTGGGCCCCGCCGCCGGACTCATTGGAGTGAACATCGGCAAGAACAAAGATACCGGCATCGCGAACGCGGCCGATGACTACGTGAGCGCCTTCGAGACCGTTCACGACGTTGCCGACTACGTGACGGTGAACATCTCGTCGCCGAATACGGCAGGTCTTCGCGATCTTCAGGAGAGCGCCGCCTTACGAGCGCTGCTAACGAGCCTGAAGAGGCGCCAGGCGGAACTGCACGCGGAGCGCGGCCGATATGTACCGTTGGCGGCGAAGGTGGCGCCCGACCTCGACGACGTGTCGACCGACGCATTGGCTGAAGTGTTGCTGGATGTCGGCATCGACGGCTGCATCGCAACGAACACGACGATTTCGCGTCCACTTCCGGAGGACGTTCCGTTTCGCGACGAGGCGGGCGGGCTGAGCGGTCGCCCGTTGCACACGCTTGCGCTGACGCGCGTCGCGCGCCTCGCGCATTCGTTCGACGGCCGCATTCCGATCATCGGCGTGGGCGGTATCCACGACGTTGCGAGCGCGCGCCGCTTCATCGACGCCGGCGCCGCGCTGGTGCAGGTATACACCGGCTTCATCTACGAGGGTCCTGACCTGGTACGTCTCGTCGCGCGAACCCTCGGCGGCTAGCGGATCGGTGCACGAACCAGTAGGCTTTCGGCCGGGGTCGAGGGGAGCCGGTTCGGCGGTAGTTCCGTTCTGGATAATCACCCTAAGTAAATGAAAAATAACGCTTTGAGTGCGCGGAATTTGTCGGCGCGCAATGGGGAGATGCGAAGATGAGTGGGGGTGATACCGCCTGGGTACTGACGTCGACGGCGTTGGTTCTGTTCATGACTATTCCGGGGCTCGCACTATTTTATGGCGGCCTCGTGCGCACCAAGAACGTGCTCAGCGTGCTGATGCAATGTTTCGCCATCACGTGTGTCGTGTCGCTGCTGTGGGTCCTGTGCGGGTACAGCCTCGCGTTCGGCGACGGCAACGGTTTCATCGGTGGCTTGGGTAAGGCGATGTTCGCCGGCGTTGCCGAAGGCACGTTGAAAGGCACCATTCCCGAATCGGCGTTCTCGCTGTTTCAGATGACGTTCGCGATCATCACGCCGGCCCTCGTCGTCGGTGGCTTTGCTGAACGGATGCGCTTTGGCGCGTGCCTGTTGTTCGCTGCGTTGTGGTTTCTCGCCGTGTACGCGCCGGTGTGTCATTGGGTTTGGGGCGGCGGCTGGCTCGGTGAACTGGGTATCAAGGATTTCGCCGGCGGAATCGTCGTTCACATCACGGCAGGTGCGGGTGCGCTGACGGCCGCGCTCGTGCTCGGCGCGCGCCGCGGCTTCCCGCATCAGGTCAGTCCGCCGCACAACATGACGCTGACGGTGGCCGGGGCGGGGATGCTGTGGGTCGGCTGGTTCGGCTTCAACGGGGGCAGCGCGCTGGCCGCGAACGGCGACGCGGCGATGGCGATGCTCGTAACGCACATCTCGGCGTCGGCGGGCGCCTTCGTGTGGTTGGTGGCGGAGTGGTTCCGCTTCGGCAAGCCGAGCGCGCTCGGCGCTGTAACCGGCATGGTTGCGGGCCTCGGCACTATCACACCCGCATCGGGATTCGTCGGTCCGGCGGGTGCGCTGATCATCGGTCTGTCCGCCGGCCTGTTGTGTTTCGGTGCCACGAACTTCCTGAAGCGCACGATGCACATAGACGATTCGCTCGACGTGTTTCCGGTGCACGGCGTAGGCGGGTTGTTGGGAACCTTGCTCACCGGCGTGTTCGCGAGCGATGCGCTCGGGCTGTTCAGTGGGCAAGACAGCATTCAGATCGGTCATCAGGTGGGCGTGCAGGCGATCGGTGCATTCAGCGCGCTGATCTACACCGTGATCGTCACGTTCGTGATTCTGAAGATCGTCGGTGCAGTCACCGCTCTGCGGGTCAGCGCGGAGGAAGAGACGGAGGGTCTCGATCTGGTGCTGCACAACGAGCGGGGTTACGACCTCTGACGTGGCGCCGATCGGTGCTCGCCGGAGCAGCGGTCAGCCCCGCAAGCCTCGATCGAGCGCGCTGCGTACCAGCGCTTCTACCAGCGCTTCGAACGTCAGACCGATCGCGCGCGCGCCGTCGGGAAAGAGACTCGTCGGCGTCATCCCCGGCAGCGTGTTGACCTCGAGCAGCGCGATGTCTTCGGCGTCGGTCACGATGAAGTCGGCGCGCGAGAGATCGGCGCAGCCGAGCACCTTGTGCGCCGCGATGGCGATCTCCTGCAAACGGTTCTGGCAAGGGGCGCTCAGCGGCGCAGGAATCACGTGCTCGCTCTGGCCGACCGTGTAGCGGTGTTCGTAGTCGTACCACGTGCCGCGCGGCGTCTTCACTTCGATCGTGGGGAACGGGCGTGCCGCGGTGCCATGCAGGTCCAGTACGCCCACCGTCACTTCCATGCCGAGCACGAACGGTTCCACCAACACGCCGTCGCCGAGCGCGAACGCGGTCTCGAACGGTTTGCTGAGGTCGCCGCCGTTCATCACCGGCGTTACGCCGATCGCAGACCCCTGGCGCAACGGTTTGACGACCACGCGATCGCCGAACGCGGCGAGCGTTTCGCGACACGCATCGGGAACGGCCGTGCCTTTGGAAAACACCCGCTCTGGACACATCGGCAGCCCGATGCGGCGGAAGATTGCCTTGGCGAGGCTCTTGTCCATGGCGCAAGCGCTGGCATGCACGCCGCTGCCTACATAAGGAAAGCCGAGAATCTCGAGATAGCCCTGAACGGTGCCGTCTTCGCCCGGCGGACCGTGCAGCACTGGAAATACTACGTCGGGGCTAAACTCCTGTAGCGATCGCGTCAGCGTCCCGTCGAGTTCGAATTGACGGACGTTGTCGAACGAACTCTTCAGCGCCTTTGTCACTTCGGCGGCGGAGGACCGCGAAACCGCAGCCTCGTTAGATTTGCCGCCTGCGATGACGGCGACGCGAGCGTTGTTCATCTGGACTTCTTCTGCAAATGTGAGCCGAGAAACTCGATCTCGAGCGGTGGTAGCGAATCCGCCGGCTCGAACCCGAAGATGCGGGCGAAGAACAGATACTCACCTTCGAGCGCGCGACGGATGTTCGCGGCCTGCCGGAAGCCGTGCTGCTCGCCTTCGAATGCGACGTACGCGACGGGAAGCTGTCGGCTTCGGAGTGCGTCGACCATCGCTTCGGCCTGATTCGGCGGCACCACGCGGTCTTCGAGACCCTGGAAGAACACGACCGGGCACGTCAACCGTTCCACGTGATGGATCGGCGAACGCTCTACGTAGAGATCGCGCGCCTGTGGGTACGGGCCGATCAAACGATCGAGATAGCGCGATTCGAACTTGTGTGTGTCGCGCGCGAGCGTCTCCAGATCGCCGATTCCGTAGTGGCTGGCGCCGGCGCGAAACGTGTTGCCGAACGTGAGCGCCGCGAGCGTCGTGTAGCCGCCGGCGCTGCCGCCGCGGATTGCGACCCGATCGCGATCGATGCGCTCCGCCGCGGCCAGATGTTCGACGAGATCTTCGCAGTCGTGTACGTCGACCACACCCCACTGGCCGTCGAGCCGTTCGCGGTAGGCGCGCCCGTAGCCGCTGGAGCCGCCGTAGTTCACGTCGGCGACGGCCCAGCCGCGCGTCGTGTAGTACTGAATGCGGAAGTTGATCAGCGGATGCGTCGCCGCGGTGGGCCCGCCATGGCTCATGACGAGCAGCGGCGGCCGCTCGGAAGTCGGTGCCTGCGCGTCAGGATTGCGCGGCGGATAAAAGTACGCGTACGCGGTCGCACCGTCGCGGGTCGGATACTCGATCGACTCCGGCATCGAGAAGTACGACGCGCTGATGGGCAGCTTGCCGGCCACTGCGATCGGTTCGCCGGGCGCGCCGCTCAGATCCATCGACGTGATCGTGGCGAGACGATCGGGACTGCCGCCGACGAAGTTGAGGCGCTCGCCGACGATCGCGAGCCCGAAGAAGGCCTGCCACTCGCTCGGCAGCGGCGTTGCCATGCCGTTGTCGACGTCGATGATCAGCAGGCTCGTCGCGCCTTTGTGCATTCGCTGGGCGACGACGTGGCGAGGCCCCAGAACGCAGTAGTATTTCGAGCCGAAACCCCACGCGGGCCCGCTGTATTCGGCCTCGTCCGGATAGACGCAGTAGATACCGCTGGCGTCGTAGCTGTAGAGGTTCCAGAAGCCGTTCTGATCCGACGCAAACAGGATGCGATCCGACGTGAGCCACTCGGGCTGCACGATCGACTCGGCCGCTCCACCGGCGACGATGGTTTCGTCGGCGAGCATGCCGTCGTCGGTCAGCCGCGCCACGTGCAGTTGGGTGCCGTCCCACGGCATGTTCGGGTGGTCCCAGCTCAGGAAACAGAGCTGGCGGCCGTCGGGCGAGATGCGCGGCGCCGCATAGAAATCGTGGCCCCGATGCAGGTCGATGGTTGCGCCGGTGGCGATGGCTACCGCGAGCAGGCAGTTCTCGCGTTCTTTCTCTCCCGGTCGCTCACCGACCGAGATGAGGCGCGCGCGCGGCT
>DATJGR010000103.1:0-3889 GCA_035494855.1 Pseudomonadales bacterium
CCGATATCGGTAACGCGCATGCGCCGGCTGCACGTTCCACACCAGGAAATCGCGCAGGCCCGCGCGCTGTGCTGGCGTCAGGTTCAGATGCTGGTCGGTGATCGAACGCCCTTCGCCGGAATATTCCCGGATGTCGTCCGCAACGGGCCAGGCCGCGGCGCGGTAGATCATGATCCCGCGCGCAAAGTTGAGGTAGAAGTCCTTCTGCTCGAAGTCGAACAGCCCGTAGTTGAAGGCGTAGGCCTCGCCACTGGCAGTGTCGGTGATCACCAGCGCGTCGTGGCCGAAGCGTTCCCAATACACCGACCCCGGACCGTAGGTGTAGAGGTCCACGCGCAGATTTTCGCCAGGTGCATCGACAACGCCGGCGCGGGCGACGGGAGTTGCCAGCGTGCAGATGGACAAGATTGCGAACAACCACATGTGAAGTGGGATGCAATTTCTTCCACGACTCGTTGAACGCGGGGGGTGCAAGGATGGCATCACGTCTCGATCTCGTCGCCCCGGCGCAGGCCGGGGCCCAGTGGCGACGGGCCATGATAAAAGCAAAGGCACTGGGTAAACTCGCGCCTTCCTTGGCGCTCGCACTGCGGGCCGCCTGCGGCGTTCGCGTTTGCAACCCTGCAAACGCAGTCGGGTTCCGTCCGCAAACAACGCGGACGGCTCCGGAATGACGAGAGAGTTGTTGCGCTTCCCCGAGTCCCGAGCGGACCCGCTACGCGGCTGCGTCTTTCCGCACCCGGAACTGCAGCACGCGCCGATCATCCGCGCGGGTGACGTCGAACGCGTAATCACCCAGCGTCGCGGTTTCACCGGGGTCGGGCAGGTGGCCGATCTCCGCGGTGACGAGGCCGCCGACGGTGTCGTATTCCTCGTCCGGAAATACGGTGCCGAACTCCTCGTTGAAGTCCTCGATGGGCGTGAGCGCATCGACCAGCCAGTTGCCGTCGGGCTGGGCAACGATCAACTTCGGCGGCACGGCGTCGTCGTGTTCGTCGTCGATCTCGCCGACGATTTCCTCCAGTACGTCCTCGATGGTGACCAGGCCGGCGACACCGCCGTACTCGTCCACCACCACCGCCATGTGGTTGCGCGAGCGGCGGAATTCCGCGAGCAACACGTTCAGGCGCATCGATTCGGGAATCATCACCGCGCGGCGCAGCAGCGCGCGCAGATCGAGCGCGCCGTCCTGGCCGCGGCGCAGCAGGTCCTTGGCCAGCAGGATGCCGAGGACTTCGTCCTTGTCTTCGCCGTGCACCGGAAAGCGCGAGTGGCCGGATTCGATCACGGTATCGAGGATCGCCGGCAAGTCGTCGTCGATGTCGAGCGTGACCATCTGCGCGCGCGGCACCATCACGTCGCCGACGACCATCTCGGTGACGCGGATCGAGCCTTCGATCATCGCGAAGGTTTCGCTGGTGAGCAGGCCGTTGCCCTGCGCTTCGCGGAGCTCCGCGAGCAGTTCTTCCGGGTTGCGGGGTTCGCCTGAGAGCAGGTGGCCCAAACGATCCCACAACGAGCGGTGGGCGGGGCCAGTGGTACTTGGGGGTTCTGCGGACATGGGTCTGGAACACGTCCCCGGAGGGGCGGACCTCCAATTCTAACGGATATCCGGGCCGCGCGTTTTCGCGTGCGCGGTGGGCTGGAGTGCGCGTCCGTCAGGCGGCATAAGGGTCCGCGATGCCGAGGGTCGCCAGTATCCGTGTCTCCAGCGTTTCCATTCGCGTCGCGTCGCGCTCGTTCTGGTGATCGAAGCCGAGCAGGTGCAGCACCCCGTGCACCGTGAGATGCGCATAGTGATCGCGTGCTGACTTGCCTTGCTCACGGGCCTCCCGTGCGACCACCGGCGCGCAGATCACCATGTCGCCCAGCAGCGGCGAAGCGACGCCGCGCGGCAGTTCGACCGGAAACGACAGCACGTTGGTGGCGTAATCCTTGTCGCGGTATTGCCGGTTCAGCGCACGGCCTTCGCGCGCGCCGACGATGCGGATCGACAGCTCCGCGGGTTTGCGATGGCGCGCGCCATGCAACGCGGCTTCCACCCAGCGCTGGAAACTCGCGGTGGATGGCACGCCACGTCGTGGTGCGGCGTACGACACGCCAAGCTCAAGGGGCGGCGTCGCCATTGCGTTCCTCGGCGGCCTCGTACGCACGCACGATCTTGGCGACCAGCGGATGCCGTACCACGTCGCGCGCGGTGAAGAACGTGAAACTGATGCCATCGACATCGCGCAGCACCTCGATCACGTTGCGCAGGCCCGAGCGCGTGTTGCGCGGCAGGTCGACCTGCGTCACGTCGCCGGTCACCACGGTGGTGGTGCCGAAGCCGATGCGGGTCAGAAACATCTTCATCTGCTCGACGGTGCTGTTCTGCGCCTCGTCCAGGATCACGAACGAATCGTTGAGGGTGCGTCCGCGCATGTAGGCCAGCGGCGCGATCTCGATCACGCTGCGTTCGATCAGGCGAGCGACCTTGTCGAAGCCCAGCATCTCGTACAACGCGTCGTACAGCGGGCGCAGGTACGGATCGACTTTCTGCGTGAGGTCGCCCGGCAGGAAGCCGAGCTTTTCGCCGGCCTCGACCGCGGGACGCACCAGGATCAGGCGCTGCACGCGTGCCGTTTCCAGCGCCTCGACCGCGCTCGCCACGGCGAGATAGGTCTTGCCGGTGCCGGCCGGGCCGATCCCGAAATTGATGTCGTGCGTCGCGATCGCGTGCAGGTAGCGCACCTGGTTCGGCCCGCGTCCACGGATCGTGCCGCGCTTCACCTTGATCGCGACTTCCTGCGCGCCTTCGGCCTGTTGTTCGGCCAGCGCATCGACGCCGGCTTCCGAAAGACGCAGGTTCAGCACGCGACCGTTCAACGTTTCGTGCTCGGTCGCTTCGTAGAGATTGCGCAGCACGCGTTCGCCGGATTTCACCGCGGGTTCCTCGCCGATCACGCGGAACACGTTGCCGCGGTTGTTGATCTCGACGCCGAGCCGCAGCTCGATCTGGCGCAGGTGCTCGTCGAACGGCCCGCACAGGTTGGCGAGCCTGAGCGCATCGTCGGGTTCGAGCGTGAAGTCGTGCTGGATGAGCGAATCGGTCATGCGGCTTCGGCGAAAGGATGTGCCCCTTTCCCTTCGGGAGAGGGTGCCCCGACTACGGCCGACGGGATTGGCCGTGAACGGCGATAGCCGGCCCATAGGGCGAGCGCCATGGATGGCGCGAGTAAGGGGCGGGTGAGGGTTCGGATCACTCGCGAGTTTGAGCGTGTTCGCAAGATCGGACCCTCACCCCCGCGCTGCGCGCGCGGCACTACGCGCCGCCTCTCCCGAGGGGAGATGGGCTTGAAGGCGGGCGCGCAGCGAGTTGGTCAACGCGGCGGTGATGGTCACGTCGACGAATTGGCCGATCAGATTTGTATCGCCCGCGAAATTCACCTGGCGCATGTTCTCGGTCTTGCCGGTCAGTTCGTTCGGGTTTTTCTTTGAGGGGCCCGTGACCAGGATGCGCTGCGTGCTGCCCACCATCGCCTCGCTGATCTTCGCCGCATGGAAATTGATCATTTCCTGCAGGCGCGACAAGCGCTCGTGCTTCACTGCGTCGGGTGTCGGATCGAACAGGTTGGCCGCCGGCGTACCGGGCCGCTTCGAATAGATGAAAGAGAACGATTGGTCGAAGCCGACGTCCTCGATCAGTTGCAGCGTCTTGGCGAAATCGGCATCGGTCTCGCCCGGAAACCCGACGATGAAATCCGACGAAATGCAGATGTCCGGCCGCACCGCGCGCAGCTTGCGGATCTTCGACTTGAACTCCAGCGCGGTGTAGCCGCGCTTCATCATCGCGAGGATGCGGTCGGAACCCGATTGCACCGGCAGGTGCAGGAAGTTGGCGAGCTTCGGC
>DATJGR010000104.1:0-7716 GCA_035494855.1 Pseudomonadales bacterium
GCTCGAGCGCGTCCGACGCAGCACATGCCCACCTCCGCCGCGTTCGAAGCTCCATTCCACCAACACCAACCCAGCGGACCTCATCCGCTCGGTGATGTAATTCTCGAGCTGCTCGACGCCGACACGAGTGCGCCGACAAGATCGCGGATCGAGGCGATGTCGACCAGATCGTCGTCTTCGAAAGTCGAGCCCGTCACTGCGTAAAGTCGAGGTAAAGCCGCGATATTCCGTTTTACAAAGCTGCGCCTTCAGTCGCGCGAGCCGCGTGCGCAATCTGTCTCCCCCACACGCACTACGAGGAGACCTCATGGCACTGATAAACCGCATGAGCCGGTTGTTCACCGCGGATTTGCACGCGGTGATCGATCGGCTCGAAGAACCCGATGTGTTGCTGAAGCAAGCGATCCGCGAGATGGAGGACGAACTCGCGTTGCGCGATCACCGCATCCGTCTGCTCGACCACGAACGGGAACAATGCACGCAGCAGGCGGCCGACATCGACCGCGAACTGGCGCGGACGGCGGAGCAACTCGACGTCTGCTTCGATTCAGGCGAAGAGCAGCTGGCCCGTACGCTGCTGAAGCGCCGGCTCGAAATGGAGCACATCGTCGCCCGCCTGCGCACACGAGCTGACGCGACCACTAAGGCGCTCGCGGAGGAGCATGCGCAACTCGACGAGCAGCGGCGCGCGTTCGACTCGTTGCGGCAACAGGCCGAGGCGCTGCTCCAGGACCTGCCCCCCGTCGCTTCGCATTCCATGCCGTACCAGCCGCCGGTGACCGACAACGACGTCGAGGTGGCGCTGCTGCAGGAGAAACAGCGCAGGAGCCGGTCATGACACGACGTCCGAAAGCTCCGACGTTTCTCGGCGGTGTCGCGGTCGCGTTCGTACTGGCCGCAGCCGGCGCCGCGGTCTTCGCCGCAACCGCACCGTGGCTCGCGTCGTCGTTCGCGATCCGCGCCATCACGATCGCGCTCGGCGGCGCTTATGTGCTGTATCTGCTCAGCCGCAGCGAAGAACGCACGGGCCGCGTTGCGACGGTCACGATGTGGTGCGTCGCAACCGCGCTCGCGGCCGTGTTTGCGAGTTCGTTGCCGCTGTTCCTGATCTGCCAGGTCGCATCGATCTGGCTGATCCGCTCGCTGTACTTCCATGGCTCGATCGTGCCGGCGTTGGCGGATCTCGGCATCGGGGTCCTCGCGCTCGCGTTTGCGGTGTGGGCCGCGAAGAGTTCCGGCAGCGTCTTTCTCTCGATCTGGTGCTTCTTCCTGGTGCAGGCGCTGTTCGTCGCGCTGCCCGCCGACATCCGCGCTAAGGCGCAGTGCGACGAAGGTTCCGACGAGCCGTTCAAACGCGCCGAACGCAGCGCCTCGGCGGCCATCCGGCGCCTCGCTGCAAACGTCAATCACATCTGAGGATCATTCGATGAAAGCAAAACTCGTAGGTACCGCACTGTTCATATTGACCACTGCGGCGGTGGCGTATCCGGCGCTGAAGAGCAATGGCTCCATCGACACCGTGCCGATCCCCGTGGCGCCGGCGAACGTATTGCCGGTCAATCGGCCGGTGATCGATGTCGTATTCGTGCTCGACACGACCGGCAGCATGGGCGGCCTCATCGATGCCGCGAAGGAGAAGATCTGGTCGATCGCGTCGTCGATGGCGTCGGCGCAGCCGACGCCGATCATTCGCATGGGTCTCGTCGGTTACCGCGACCGCGGTGATGAATACGTCACGCGCGTGATCGATCTGTCGAGCGACATCGACACGATGTACGCAACCCTGATGCAGTTCACCGCGAACGGCGGCGGCGACGGTCCCGAGAGCGTAAATCAGGCGCTGAACGACGCCGTCACGCGGATGTCGTGGAGCCAGGAAGGCAACGCATACAAGGTGATCTTCCTGGTCGGCGACGCACCGCCGCACATGGATTATCCGGACGACGTGAAATTCCCACAGACGCTCGCGATCGCAGCGGACAAAGGCATCGTCGTGAACACGATTCAGTGCGGCAACGCGGCCGACGCAAAACAGCCGTGGCAACAGATCGCGTCGATCGGTCACGGCAGCTACTTCAGTGTCGATCAGGCCGGCAGCGCGGTAGCCATTGCAACGCCGTTCGACGCCGACCTCGCGCGTCTGTCTGCCGCGCTCGACGAAACCCGTCTCTACTACGGCTCCAAGGACGAGAAAGCGCGCACCCGGGTGAAGGTGAATGCCACCGATACGCTGCATGCGCTCGCATCGCCGGCATCGCAGGCGCGTCGCGCTGCGTTCAACGCCTCGGCCGCGGGTGAGATCAACGCGATCGGCGACAGCGAACTGGTCGCGGCGGTGGCCAGCGGCCGTGTCGACCTCGCGAAAGTCGAAACGGACAAGCTGCCCGAGCCGCTGCAGGCGCTCTCCGTAGAGGAACGCAAGAGGGTGGTCAGCGAGAACGCGGCGAAGCGCAGTGAACTGAAACGGCAGATCGAGGAACTCGCGAATCAACGCGACCACTATGCCGCGAAGCAGATCGCCGAGGCGGGCGGCGCCAAGGACTCGCTCGACGACAAGATCTACGGCGCGGTGCGCGAACAAGCGGCAAAGTCGGGGTTGAGCTATCCGGCAGCCGCTCCGAAGTACTGAGTCGCACTCAGGCGAAGCGAAGGACCGCTTCGCCTGACCTCAGCTTCAGCGCGTACCCGAATCGACCTTTCTGTTCCGGCAACTCCCGAATCTCCACGCCGCCTGTTTCGATGCGACGCCCGCCGACATTCCACGCCTCGTTCGATACCGTAACCGCGCTCGAACATTGCAGCCGCAACTCCGTATCACCGCGCAACTCGATATGGGCATCCGATGCGCGTGCGGACAGTTCTCCACGAATCGCCAACCAGGCCACGGTTCCGTCGACATCGATCCAGTGTGCGGTCACCGGGATGGCTTGCCCGGCGGCGTCGGTCGATGCGCGATCGACTGCACCCAGCATCAGATCAGGACGCAACGTCGCGGTGATCGTCCGGTGCGCCACCCGTCGCGTCACGACGCGATCGATTGGCAGCGTCGACAAGGCAATGCGCTCTTCATCGCCGAGCGTTGGCGGCGCCAGAGCGATCAGCGGCGCCGCGCAGAAGTCGTGTGCGTGATCGAACGGCCGCGTCACGTCGGGAAAAGGCCGCACGTCGTCGCCGCACGCCCACCACGTCCACAGCCCGAGCAGCGACGCGTAGCGCGTCATGTCCATTCCGTATGCGCGATCGTACGGACCGCACAGATTGCGCATGCCGACGTGATAGAACGTCGCCACGTCGCGCCACAACGCCGCTTCGAGTCGTGTTCCCGCTTCGACGAGCGATGCGGAGGTCGATCGCCGCCACAACGCCAAGCCCCAGAGATCGACGCCGTAGTACGTCGGCGAATTGAATTCGTGAAGACCGCCTTCCTCGCCGTACAGCCGTTCGACCTGCGCAGCGAGCCGCTCGCCGCTCGACCGGTCGCCGTACTCGCACAGCAGCCAGGCGTGCATCAGCGCGATGTTGCTGTAGCTCGCGACGATCCGCTCCGCCGGCTCACCGCGAACCGCCCGGTCGATCGATTCACGGATGCGATCGCACCGGCTCGTTCCCAACACATCCGCGTAGTCGCACACGAGCACGCCGAGCAGGCAACCGATGAACTGCCGCCAGTTCGGATCGTAGTCGCGCCAGATCACCGCGCCTTCCTGCGGCTGAGGTTCCTGCGGTGCGCGCGGCCAGGTTCCATCCCAGACTGCACAGGGTCGATCGAACTGCAGCGACAGCACCGCGTCGATCGCGCGCAGAGCGCGAGGCGCAGCGGCGTCGCGGCGTTGCACCAGCAATCCGGCCGCATACCACAGCGATTCCCGCACCGCGTGCCGCCCCGTATCGCCCGGATACCGAATCAGGTTCGCGGCGGAGTCGAAGAACGTGTCCATCCAGGCCACGCTGCTTGCGACGATGGCGCCCTGCGACCCGCGCACTACTCGTGTTCCTCGTCTTCGTCGTCGAGAAAGTCCAGGTTCGGGGCGATCCGGTTCACCAGCGAATCGCGCATGCCGCTGGCGCGTCGCACGGTGTCGCGGCCGAACCGTTCCGTCAGCGAGTCGAGCGTCGCTTCGAGGCTGCGCTGCTTGTCGCCGTCGATGAACAGATCGAGTTGCGCCTCTTCCACGACTCTGACCAGGTCGTAAGCCGCCATGCCGACGAGCCTGAACGGACCGCGATCGTCGAATTCGTCGAGCAGCGTCAAAGCGGCCGCGTGCAACGTCGCTGCAACGTCGGTAGAGCGCGGCAGGCGGCGCTGCCGCGTCAACAGGCGGAAGTCGGTCGTCTTCAGTTTCACGCGCACGCCGAACGCCAGGTAGCCGCGCCTGCGCAACCGGCGGCCGACGTCGTCGGCCGATCGATGCAGATGCAGCACGATGTCGGCGCGGCGATGAATGTCGCGCGCCAGCGTGCGATCGGAGCCGATGCTCTTCGAGCGTCTCGACACTGCGACCTCGCGCGGATCTTCGCCGTGCGACAGTGCGAAAAAGCGCCGACCGACGCCGCCCAGCTGCTCGTCGAGATACTCGAGCTCGGCGGCGGCGATGTCGCCGATGGTATTGAAACCGAGCGCGATCAGGCGCTGCTGCGTCTTCGGTCCCGCGCCCCACAGCCGCGACACCGGCAACGGCGCGAGCCACGCCTCGGCTTCACCCGGCGGCACCACCACGAGACCGTCGGGTTTGCCGTAATCGCTCGCCACTTTGGCGACGTACTTCGTGCCGGAGACGCCGACCGATGCCGTCAGTCCCGTCGCCTCCTTCACCGCATCCTTCACCTTGCGGCCGATCGACGTCGGATTTCCGAACAGGTGTTCGCTGCCCGACATGTTCAGAAACGCTTCGTCGAGACTCAATGCTTCGACCTCCGGCGAGAAGTTGCCGAACACCTTCATCACCTGCTCCGAGATCTCGGTGTAGCGATCGAAGCGCGGCGGCACGATAAGCGCGTGGGGACACAGCTTGCGCGCGCGAGCCATTGGCATCGCGCTGTGCACGCCGTAAGGTCGCGCCTCGTAGCTGGCAGTGAGCACCACGCCGCGGTTGCTGTTCGGCCCGATGATCAGCGGCCGCCCGCGCAACGAGGGATCGTCGAGTTGCTCCACCGCCGCATAGAATGCGTCCATGTCGGCGTGCGCGATGATGCGAGGCCAGGTGCGGTGCATGTTGCGACTCGACCGGCTACGTCGTCGACGGCGCGCTGCGCGCGCGTTGGTTCGTCCAGATGCTCTTCACGTACGCGATCACGAGCCCTGCGCGCTGCTGGTTGCGCTGGCTCTGCGAGCCCCACGCAGCGTTGCCGCAAACGATCCGACACTGTCGCGCTCGCGCCCGTTCGATACGCGACGCGATCAAGGCTGCATGCACGCCGCGCCCACGGAACACCGGCAGCACGGAGCCGGCCGCCAGATAGCCGATGTCGTCGTGAATCGACAGCACCGCCGCCCCCGCCGGCGCGCCGTCGACGTGCGCCATGAACAGATGCCAGTCGGGCACGTCGCACCAGAAACTCTGGTTGCGCCGCAGGTTCGGAAGCGCCGCGTTCTGATCGAAACCGAGATTCATCGTGTCGAGAAATGCGTCGAGGTCCGCGCGGCCAATCTCGCGAACATCGACCGATCCGGCCGAGGCTTGCGGCACCGGCTCGGCCACCATGGCCGACGAGTAACTCTCCACCCGAAATCCCGCCTCGCACAGCGCATCGGTGACCGCAACCGGCAGATACGGCGGCACGGTGACCCAACAAGGTTGCTCGGTGGCCGCGTAGAACGCGACCACGTCCGGCAGCCACGCCGGATCGTCGAGTCCGTGCACGCTGTTCATCAGGCCGTTCTGCGGCGAACGCGGAATTTTGGTGGCGAACATCGCGCCGCGCTTCAGCACCTGCGTTCCCAACGGATTGCCTGGCCCGCTGCATCGCGCGAGAAGATAACCGGATGCGGCCTCCTCGATCCGCCGACTCAGTTCCGGAGTGGTTGCCGCCATCGTCAGCCGCCGCCGATCGCGCTGCGCACGCGCGGCACTACCTGCGTTGCGAACGCGGCGAGGCTGGCCGTCATGTCCTGGGGCCGGATGCCGGGCGGCACGCCCCATGTCACGATGTCGGTGATGCCGTAGGTTTTGACGAATGCCACCAACTCGGCGACACAGTGGTTCACGTCGCCGACGATCCACGATTGAGGGATCTGCGTTTCGCCACTGCCGAACGTCTGCTTCGATTCCTGAAAGAAACGGTTGTACAGCCGCATCCGATAACGCTCCGCCTCGCGCACCAGCGGCCAGTCGCGCTCGCGGTCGTCGGTGACGAGACAGCCGCGAATGATGCCGACGCGATAACGCGACACGTCGTCGCCGGCCGCGCGCATGGCGTCGCGCCACGGATCGAGCACCTGATCGCGCGCCCCCTGCGGTAGAAAGTGCGTGCGGTGTTTCGCGGCGCGCAGCGCACCGCCTTTCGCCATCGCCGCGAGCCAGAGCGGCGGACCGCCCTGCTGCACGTAACCCGGTGCGATGCGTACGTCATCGAATCGATAGCGCTTGCCGTGAAAGCTGAACTTCTCGCCGGTGAAGCAGCGCTTCAGCACCTCGACGCCCTCGTCAGTGAGCGACACGCGTCGCGATACCGGCACGCCGAAGCCGCGGAATTCGTGCGGCGCGTATCCCATGCCGCAGCCGATTTCCACGCGGCCGTTCGACAGATTGTCGAGCACCGCCAGATCTTCGGCGAGGCGGATCGGATGGTTGAACGGCAGCAGGCAGATGTCGGTGTTGAAGCGGATGCGTTTGGTGCGGGCGGCCATCGCGCCGGCAATCGGCACCCAGGACGGCAGATAGCCGTCGTCGACGAAATGGTGTTCGGTGAACCACGCAAGATCGAGGCCGAGTCCGTCGAGCCAGGCCACCTGATCGAGGATCGCTGCGTACAGCGAAGGGTTGTCGATTCCCGATTCGGGCGGATTGCGGAAGTCGTATGCAACGCCGAAGCGCAACGCGTGTGTCACGAGTGGTCTTTCCGTTGATGCTCCGCCTGCAACGATGCCATTTCGCGTGCGGCTTGTCCTGCAGTTGCGCTGCAGACACACTGTCACGCCATCGTGTGGACCCGATGATGATCCGTTTCGGCACTCTAGGCGCGGCGGCAATCACGCCGCGTGCGTTGGTCGCGCCGTGTGTCGACGAACCGCGGGCGTTCGTGTATGCGATCGCCGCGCGCGATCGCAAACGCGCCGAGAGTTTCGCCGCCTATGCCGGCATCCGCCACGTGCTCGACGATTACCGGCAGGTCGTCGAACATCCGAAAGTAACAGCCGTCTATAACCCGCTGCCGATCCACCTGCACCACGAATGGACCATCAAGGCGTTGCAGGCCGGCAAGCACGTGCTGTGCGAAAAATCGTTCTCGAGCAACGCGATGGAAGCACAGGACATGGCGCGCGTTGCTGCCGAGACCGGCCTGGTGCTGATGGAGGCGTTCCACTATCGCTACCACCCGTTGTTCGTCCGCGCCAAAGAGATCGTCGATTCCGGTGCGCTCGGCAGCGTGCGGGAGATCCGCGCCGTGTTCACGGTGCCCGCCGCCGCGCCGGACAACATCCGCATGAACTATCACACCGGCGGCGGCGTCACGATGGACATCGGCTGCTATCCGATTTCGTGGGCGCGCCACATC
>DATJGR010000105.1:0-66884 GCA_035494855.1 Pseudomonadales bacterium
AACGAGAAGCGCACCGACATCGCCATTCTACGAACGATGGGCGCGTCCGAAGGACTGATACTGCGCCTGGTGCTGGTCCAGGGCATCCTGGTCGCGCTGGGTGGAATCGGATTCGGGCTGCTGCTCGGCCTACTGCTCGCCAATCACGTCACCGAGACCGTGTCGCTGCTGGAATCGTTGATCGGCGCGAAGTTGCTCGACGGTTCGTACTTCGAGACGGTGCCGTCGGTGGTGCTGCCGTTCGACATCGCACTGATCGCGGCGGTGTCGTTTGCGTTCTGTCTGATATCGGCGCTGCATCCTGCTCGGCGCGCCGCCGCGCTGAATCCGGCGGAAGCGCTGCACGAAGCGTCCTAGCTTCAACGCTCTCGCGATGGCGCGTTCGCGGCTGCTCGAGCGTGTCGTTGGCGCTTTCGCTCCCGCCACTGCCGTACGACGCGCATGCGCCAACCGACCCGCACGATCGCGAGCGCAGTTATCCCGCTGACCCATCCGCAAACTAACGAACCGAGCAGCAGCGGTCGCCAGATCCGCTCGAACTCCTTCGTGAGCCACGCGAAGTCGATGTGTACCTCGGTCACCATCGGCGGCGAGTCCATCAGCCAGGTACCGAGCTTGTAGGCGAAGAAATACATCGGCCCCATCGTCAGCGGATTGTTGACCCAGACCATGCCCACCGCGAGCGGCAGGTTGCATCGCGTCGCGACCGCCAGCGCGGCCGCGAGCAGCATGTGCATGGGAATCGGCAGGAACGAGACGAACAGACCGATGAATGCCGCACCGGCGACGGAGCGTCGATGGAAGTGCCAGATCTCCGGATTCTGCAGCCATTTGCCCAACGGCCTGAGGGCACGATGCTCACGCAACTTCTGGGGATCGGGCAGGTAACGCCTGAACGAGCTACGTGGCATAAACCTGTTACGACGATGAGGAATCGATCGCTGTACGGGCGCGCTCATCTGCGATCGAGGCGCGATTATGCCTGTTTCTCGTCCGGCGTTCATGGCGCGACTGCTGCCCGCGTACGTGTTCGGAATGTTGGCGATCATGTGGCTGCCACTGCCGTCGCTGAGTCACTGCATCGCGATCGGAGTCGTTGGTGCGGTGCTGTCCGGCGCGAGGCGCGTGCCGTGGGTTGCGGGGGCGCTGCTCGGCCTAGCGGTCTCCGCGCTGGCAGCGCACGACGCGCTCGGACACCGGATCGCGGCATGTGTAGACGGCGCGGCGCTCGAACTGCGCGGAACCGTCGTGGGTCTGCCGAAGGTGTCGCTGCCGCAAACGCAGGTCGACGTCGCACCCGACGCCATCGCGCAGTGGCCCGAGTGCGCTGGGCCGCCGCCGCGGCGGTTACGGCTCTCCTGGTTCGACGCACCCGCGCTGATCCCAGGCGAACGCTGGCAGTTGCGCATCAAGTTGCGAAGTGTCCGCGGCTTTCAGAATCCGGTCGGCTTCGATTACGAAGCGTGGAGTCTCGCGGCCGGCATCGACGGCGGCGGTTCGGTGCGATATGGCGAGCGAGGCGAGTCGGCTTCGGACTGGAACTGGGATCGGCTCAGGCTCGCGCTTCGCGAGCGCTACGCTGCGCTTCCGCTCGATCACGGAGGCATCGACCTCGCGTTGCTGACCGGCGACGCCGGCCTGATGGACGAGGCCGACTGGTCGCTGTTCCGCGCTACCGGCACGGTACACCTGATGGTGATCTCCGGCCTGCATCTGACGATCGTCGCAACGCTTGGTGTAGTGCTCGGTCGCGCCGCGGCTCGACTGATGCCTCCGGTACTGGTGAGGAACGGCTCGGCCTGGGCCGGTGCGGTCGCAGGCGGCGTGCTGGTCACGCTATACGCGTGTCTCGCGGGCTGGGGTGTAGCGGTGCTGCGCGCGTGGGTGGCGACCGTATTGGTACTGCTCATTCTGCCTCTGGGTCGACGCGTGTCGTTACCGCGAATGTTCCTCCTGGTAGCCGCAATCGTGCTGACGTGCGATCCGCTCTCGCCGTTGCAGGCGGGCTTCTGGCTCTCGTTCGCCGCCGTCGCGGTGCTGCTCGGACAGTTTGCGCCGCGGATCGAACGAAGCTCGGCAATCCGAACGCTGGTCGCGGCGCAGTTCGTGCTCGCGGCGGGCATGGTGCCGGTTCTGACGGCCACCATCGGCAGCGTGGCGTGGGTTGGCCCGCTCGCGAATCTGATGGCGGTGCCGATCGTCAGTGTGGTCGTCGTGCCGCTCGATCTTCTCGCCGGCGTCCTCGTTGCGAGCGATTCGCCCGGGGCGGCGTGGGTCGCCCATCTCGTCGACGTTCTCGTCGGCTTCGTCGTTGCGTACCTGCGCGCGCTCGCACAGCTCGACTGGACCAGTTGGAGCAGTGCGCGGACCGCGCCGGCGCTGATCGTGTCATCGATTGCGTGCGGCCTGATGCTGCTGCCGTTGGCGTGGCGGCACCGGTTGCTGCTGCTCCCGTCCATCGTGCTGCCGCTGGTGCCGATCGAAACGCGACCGATTGACGGCGAGTTCGCCATCACGGTGTTCGACGTCGGGCAAGGATTGAGCGTGCTCGTCGACACGGCGCAACACCGCCTGCTGTACGACGCGGGCCCGCGGTTTCCGTCGGGTTTCGATCTCGGCGCAGCCGTCGTCGTGCCGAATCTGCGGCGCGATGCCCGACGCGTGCTGGACACCGTGGTGTTGAGTCACGCCGACCTCGATCACGTCGGCGGCTATGGCGCAGTCGCGAGCGCGACCACGGTGCGCACGCTGCTGGGTGGCCAGCCAGTAGCCGGCTTCGGCGACCTGCGCGCATGCCGTGACGGCACGGGGTGGCAATGGGATGGCGTGCGGTTCCGGATCGTGCATCCGGGACGCGCCGCAGCGTCGGACAACGACAGCTCCTGCGTGCTGTGGATCGACAACGGTCGCCGACGCGCTATGCTTCCCGGCGACATTACGACGATCGGCGAATCGGCGCTGCCGTATCAATCGCTCGATCCGCCGATCGATTTCCTGGTCGCGGCGCACCATGGCAGCCGCAGTTCCTCGGGTGCGTCGTTCATAGCGTGGGCACGCCCGCGCGTCGTCGTGTTCAGCGCCGGCTTCATGAATCGATTCGGACATCCGCACCGCGACGTAGTGTGTCGCTTTGCGAGTGCAGGCAGTCGCGCGTTCACCACGGCGCAGTCCGGTGCGCTGACGTGGCATTCGGATTCGCCCGAAGCGCCGGTCGAGTGGCGCCGACATGTGCCCCCTTACTGGCGCGTTGGCGCGTCGGTAGACGACGTGTGTTCGCAGCGCTGAATCCGAAATCAGCGGAACCGATTCACCATCAGGCGGAGTTGCGAGACGAGGCGCGCCTTCTCTTCCGGCGTCAGGAAGCGACCGATCTCCACGCGTTGGTCGCGCATCTCCACCGCGATCCGGTCCTGATACCACGGGTGCGTCGCGGGCTCGACGTGAAAGCGCGTGAAGAAGCGGGAGAAGCGGTAGGTGTGCTCAGGTTCGCGATGCCCTTTCTCGACGATCAGTTCGTCGACCGAGAAAGTCAGCACTTCCTGCTCGTGCGTCCGGCGTACGCAGTAGTAGAGACAAGCGAGCACCACGCTCATCTCCAGCGCGCTGAACGGCAGCACCATCCAATAGCCGCGCAGAGCAAACGTCGTGGCGACAATCAGCGAAACCGTCAGCAGCGTACCGAGGAAGTAGGTGTTCGATCGCCACGTCCACGATCGGTTAGGGCGCAGAATGATCCGCCCGACGCGGTCGCATTCGTCGAAATGCGCCGCGATCATGGCTCAACCCCGTTTGGATTGGGCGGCGCCGGCGGTCATGCGTCGAGCGTCGGCGCGATCGAGCGCGAGCGCCGCGAGATCACGCAACAGCGGGTGAGAGAAGGTCAGCTCTTCGAGGCTGAACGCGCGACTGACCCATTTCGCGTGGCGATAGCGGGAGTCGTCGTGAAGACGCACGCGCTCCGATTGCGAGGAGAAGCGGTGAAAGGCGCTGAACGTTGCGTTCTCGCCGGCGAGTAAGCCCGGCGCGCTGTCGATGCCGAGCGTGTCTTCGAACACCAGATCGTCGATGCCCAGTTCCGTGGTGAGATAGTCGGTGAGCGCGCTCTGCCACGCCGAGCCGACGGTCAGATATTCGCCGGGGAAGAGCCACTTGCCATGGCGTTGTACCACCAGCAGCTTGCCAAGATCGTTGACGATGGCGGCGCCCTGGAACACCTGGAAATAGTCCTGACCGAGGCGCAGGTCCTGCCGGAGTCGATCGACGCTGTTCCACAGATGCTGACTCGTGCGGTTCGTGAACTTGAGCCCGAGGCCTTCTTCCGTGACGCGCGCCACTTCCGTCTCGATGGTCGGCGTCGGATTCGACTCGACCAGCGCCGCATTCAGCACCGTCACCTTGATTTTGGCGCCGGGACGCAAACCGCTCGGACTGAGGCGCACGAACATTCCGGTCTCCGAAATATCGCGCGCAACGCTTCTGATCTTACCGATGCTGGGGTGGCTCAACTCCACTTCGAACGGCAGTTGGATGCGGGGGCTCGCGCGTTCGTTGCTGGAGAGGTCCTGCGGGTCTGTCATGGCAGAAGTGCGCGCCCCGATGCTGAATTGAACGAATCGAATGTAGCGCGGCGAGACAGCAGTTTCCAGGTATGTCGTTGGATCGGCTTGAAAATGCGGACGATGGACGCATTCTTTGGCGAGTTCGCGGAGGAACAGCACCATGCGCATGGATCGGATGACGAGTCGTTTGCAGTCGGCACTGGCGGACGCTCAGTCGTCGGCGGTCGGAAAGGACCACAACTACGTGCAACCTGTGCACCTGCTCACAGTTCTCCTGCAGGACAAAGCCAGCGGCGTTCGCCAACTGTTAGCTCAGGCGGGGGGGCGCGTCGACGACCTGGAGGACGCACTGGCCACCGAGCTCGAACGGCTGCCGACCATCAAGCAGCCGACGGGCGATGTCGGTCTCGGCCCCGAACTCGTGCGGCTGCTCAACCTCGCGGACCGTCAGGCGCAAAAGCTCGGCGACAAGTTCATCTCGACCGAAATGATCTTGCTGGCCGCGTGCGAAGACACCGGCATTGTCGGACGCGTGCTTCGCGACGCGGGCGTGAGGCGTGACACCCTGGAAAAAGCGATCTCAGGAATCAGACAAGGAGAAGCGGTGCAGGATCAGAACGCGGAGGAGAGCCGTCAGGCGCTCGAGAAATATACGGTCGATCTCACGAAGCGGGCAGAGGACGGCAAACTCGATCCGGTGATCGGTCGAGACGACGAAATCCGCCGAACCATCCAGGTTCTGCAACGCCGCACCAAGAACAATCCGGTGCTGATCGGTGAGCCGGGCGTCGGCAAAACCGCGATCGTCGAGGGGCTTGCCCAACGGATCCTCGACGGCGAAGTGCCGGAAGGTCTGAAGAGCAAACGCATCCTCGCGCTCGACATGGGCGCACTGATCGCCGGCGCGAAGTTCCGCGGCGAGTTCGAAGAGCGCCTGAAGGCGGTGCTGAACGAACTCGCGAAGCAGGAAGGCAACGTCATTCTGTTCATCGACGAACTGCACACCATGGTCGGTGCCGGCAAGGCCGAAGGTGCGATGGACGCCGGTAACATGCTGAAGCCCGCGCTCGCACGCGGAGAACTGCACTGCGTCGGCGCGACAACGCTCGACGAGTATCGCCAGTACATCGAAAAGGACGCGGCGCTGGAGCGACGCTTCCAGAAGATTCTCGTCGACGAACCCAGCGTCGAAGACACGATCGCGATCCTGCGCGGCCTGAAAGAGCGCTACGAGTTGCACCACGCGGTCGACATCACCGACCCCGCGATCGTCGCCGCTGCGCGTTTGTCGCATCGCTACATCACCGGTCGACAACTGCCCGACAAGGCCATCGACCTGATCGACGAAGCGGCGAGCCGCATCCGGATGGAGATGGACTCCAAGCCGGAGGAAATGGACAAGCTCGAACGACGTCTGATCCAGCACAAGATGGAACTCGAGGCGCTCAAGAAAGAGAAGGACGACGCGTCTCGTAAACGTACCGATGCGTTGAAGGAAACCGTAGCTGAGTTGGAGCGCCAGTACGCTGATCTCGAGGAAGTGTGGAACGCCGAGAAAGCGACGCTGAAGGGCGCGCAACACATCAAAGAGGAACTCGACGCTGCGCGATCGGAGTTCGAAACGGCGCGCCGCGCCGGTGACCTCGCGCGCATGTCGGAACTGCAGTATGGACGCATTCCGGAACTCGAGAAGAATCTGAGCGATGCGATGGCGGCCGAGGGCAAGGAGACCCGGTTGTTGCGCAACAACGTTACCGAAGAAGAGATCGCAGAAGTCGTCTCGAAGTGGACTGGCGTGCCGATCACGAAGCTGCTGGAAGGCGAACGCGAGAAGCTGTTGCAGCTCGAGGACGAACTGCACAAGCGCGTGATCAGTCAGGACGAGGCGGTGAAGGCGGTTGCCGACGCGGTCCGCCGGTCGCGCGCGGGTCTGGCTGACCCTAACCGTCCCAACGGTTCCTTCATGTTTCTGGGACCGACCGGCGTCGGCAAAACGGAGCTGTGTAAAGCGCTCGCGTCGGTACTGTTCGACACCGACGACGCGATGGTGCGCATCGACATGTCCGAGTTCATGGAGAAACATTCGGTCGCGAGGATGATCGGCGCGCCGCCGGGCTACGTCGGGTACGAAGAAGGTGGCTTCCTGACGGAAGCGGTCCGCCGACGGCCGTATTGCCTCGTGCTGCTCGACGAAATCGAGAAGGCGCACCCGGACGTGTTCAACGTGCTGTTGCAGGTGCTCGACGACGGGCGTCTAACGGACGGGCACGGCCGCACCGTCGATTTCCGCAACACCGTGTTGGTGATGACATCGAACCTCGGCTCGGAGGCGATTCAGAACCTGACCGAATCGGGACGCTACGATGCGATCAAGCCGACCGTGCTCGGCGTGGTGGCGAAGCACTTCCGACCGGAGTTCCTGAACCGTATCGACGACGTGGTGGTGTTCCACCCGCTCGGCCGCGAACACATGGCCGCCATCGCCGAAATCCAGCTCAACTCGCTGCGCGCGCGGCTGAGGGACCAGGAACTCGGCCTCGAGCTGACGAGCGCTGCGATCGAGCGACTGACCGAGCAGGGTTACGACCCGGTCTATGGCGCGCGGCCGCTGAAGCGGGCCATTCAACGCAGCATCGAGAACCCGCTCGCGGGTGAACTGTTGAGCGGGCGCTTCCACCCAGGCGACCTGGTGCGGGTAGACGTCGACGGCGACGCTTTCAAGTTCGAACGCGTGGCCGCGGCGGATATTGTATAAATATACAGTAGTCGTATACTGCAACGCAGACTGAACGGAACCTGATGGTGAGTCAGAACTCGTTGTCGTTGTTCGAAATGGCCGAGGAGCCGGTGGCGGCACAAACGTCGGCGGTGGTCGCGCATGCGAGTGCCCGCGATCGCCAACGACGACACCTGCTTGCTGCGCGCCGCCTTTCGCGCCGCATCGCGCGGCTACCCGACCATTCGCCGGAGCAGTTACGGGCCGGTCGGCTGATCTGTCGTCATCTCGTCGCCATGCTGAAAGAAGCGGAAGTCGAAGACTCGACGCCGCACTGAATCGTGTCTTACGTGCGCGATCCCACCGATTCCGAATCGATTGCTTGCTGGCCAAGAGCGGCGTTGGCTACCATCCGATGAATCCCAGTGCACCAGGCGTCGCAATGATCAAGAAGTGTCTGTTCCCCGTGGCCGGCTACGGTACGCGGTTTCTCCCCGCAACGAAGGCGATGCCGAAGGAGATTCTGCCGATCGTCGACAAGCCGCTGGTGCAATACGGCGTCGAGGAAGCGGTAGAAGCAGGGTTGACCGACATCGGCTTCGTCACGGGCCGCGGAAAGCGTGCGATCGAAGACCACTTCGACGTCAGTTACGAACTCGAACACCAGATCGAGGGCACGGGCAAGGAAAAGCAGCTCGAGGGTATCCGTGCGCTGATCGAAACGTGCACGTTCTCTTATACCCGCCAGATCACGATGAAGGGGCTCGGCCACGCGATCCTCACGGGCCACACACTGGTCGGCGATGCGCCGTTCGGCGTGGTTCTGGCCGACGACCTCTGCTTCGGTGAGGGCACCGGCGTGCTCGCCCAGATGACAAAGCTGTTCCGCCAGTTCCGTTGCAGCATCGTCGCGATCGAAGAAGTGCCGGCCGACGAAACCAACCGTTACGGAATCATCGCCGGCGAAGCGCTCTCGGATTCTCTGTTCCGCGTGACCGACATGGTCGAGAAACCATCGCCCGATCGCGCGCCGAGCAATCTCGCCATCATCGGCCGCTACATTCTCACGCCGGACATCTTCGACATTCTCGATCGCACCGAACCGGGCAAGAACGGCGAAATCCAGATCACCGATGCGCTGTTGAAACAGGCGCGCGACGGGTGCGTGATCGCATACAAGTTCAAAGGTCGCCGCTTCGACTGCGGAACCGTGGACGGTTATGTCGCCGCGACGAACTACTGCTACAGGCGGTTCTTCGGCGACGAAGCTACGCGCGAAGTGGTGCCGATCGCACGACGCTCGTAAGATCGTCGCGCCATGATCGAACTCTCCGAACGGCTCCTCGCCCATCGAACGCTCGCGCCCGTCGATTTCGACGTGCCGGTTCCGCTCGCGGACGTACCGACGCCGGCGCTGTTGCTCGACGAAGACGCGCTGAACCGCAACATCGCCCGGATGGCTGACTTCCTCGGCGGGCGCGGCAAGGGGTTCCGGCCACACGCCAAAACGCATAAGTGTCCTCAGGTCGCACAGCGACAACTGGCGGCGGGCGCGGTCGGCATCTGTGCGGCGAAGGTCTCCGAGGCGATCGTATTGGCGCGCGCAGGAATCGGGCCGATCCTCATCACGTCGCCGATTACTACGCAGCAGAAAGCCGATCTGGTGACCGCGCTGGTCGCTGGTGGTGCAAAGGTGCAGATCGTCGTCGACAGTGAACTCGGCGCGACCGTACTCGACGCGTCGGCGCGCGCACGCCGCGTGTCCGTTGATGTGCTGATCGATCTCGATCCACGCCTGGGCCGTACCGGCGTTCGCGAATCCGCCGATGCGCTCAAGCTCGCCGACTGGCTTGCGACGAACCGACGATCCGGCGGCGCATTGAACCTCATCGGTGTGCAGCATTACGCCGGTCAGGTGATGCACATCACCGGACACGAAGCGCGCAAGGAAAAATCGCTGATCTGCTGGAAGAGCGCGGTCGCAATCTGCAACGCGCTGCGCGACGCCGGCCACGAGCTGCAGGTGATCACCGGTTGCGGCACCGGTACATACGACATCGACTGCGATGTGCCGGACGTGACCGACCTTCAGGTCGGCAGCTACGTCTTCATGGACCAGCAGTACATCGACGTCGGCGGACGCGCCAGTGCACGGCTCGACGATTTCGAGGTCTCGCTCACGGTCGCAACCACGGCCATCAGTCAACCCGTCAACGGAATGATCACCGTCGACTGTGGCTTCAAGGGGTTCGCGTCCGAATCGATTCCACCGACCGCCATCGACTTACCGGCGGCAAAGTATCGTTTTGCCGGCGACGAGCACGGGATGCTGCTGCTCGGCGACGGCGCACAAGAACCGCTGTTGGGAAAACGGATCAATTTCGTGACGCCGCATTGCGATCCGACGGTGAATCTCTACGACTATTACTGGGTGCATCGCGGCGGCTTCGTCCACGCGTTGTGGCCGGTGTCGGCTCGCGGCTGCTCGTGGTAGGAACCGCGTTCCCGCGAACTGCTAGCCTTCAATTCGACGGATAGGGATAAGGGGTCGAAACGTGTTGGAGTTGGTGCAAGCCGGTGGCTGGATGATGCTACCGATCATTCTGTGTTCGGTCATAGCCGCTGCCATCGCCGTCGAACGCTTCTGGACCTTGCAACCCGGGCGGATCGCGCCGCGGACGCTGCTCGCGCAGGTCTGGGGTTATGCAAAGAAGAACGAGATCGACCGCGAACGGCTGCGTGACATCCGTAATGGCAGCGCCCTCGGGCAGATCTTCGCGGCCGGGCTCGCCAACGCGAAACACGGTCGGCAGGTCATGAAGGAGGCCATGGAGGAGGAGGCGAGCGTCGTCATGCATGAGCTCGAGCGCTACCTCACCGCGCTCGGAACGATCGCTTCGGTCAGCCCCCTATTGGGATTGTTGGGAACGGTGGTCGGAATGATTCAGGCATTCACGGTTCTGATGGCACAAGGTGCCGGCAATGCGAACAACCTCGCGGGTGGAATTTCGACGGCGCTCGTCACCACGGCGGGCGGTCTGACCGTGGCGATTCCGTCGCTCGCGTTCTATCGTTACTTCCTGCGGAGAGTCGACGACCTGACGATCACGATGGAACAGGAAGCCAGCAAGCTCGTTGAGATCATGCACGGCGAACGCGAGATCGATCCACGGCAATGAAATTCCGCAGGCGCCCCCGTAACGACATTGCGATCGAGCTCGTACCGCTGGTGGACGTCGTGCTCGTGCTGCTGCTCTTCTTCATGGTTTCCACCACGTTCATTCGCCAGTCCGAATTGAAGGTCGAACTGCCGGAAGCGGACGCCACCTCGCAGCAGACGGAAACCTCGGTGGTCGAAGTGGCGATCAGCGCCGATGGAGAATACGCGGTGAACGGCCGCCTGCTCGTCGACAATCAGTTGCCTACGCTGATGCGCGCGCTGCGCGAAGCGGTGGCAGGCGACACCGCCAAGCATCTCGTGATCAATGCCGATTCCGACGCGCGGCACCAGTCGGTCGTTCGCGCTATGGACGCCGCCGGACAGCTGGGATTGATTCACCTGAGCATCACTACCCGCAGCCCCGACGACGCGCACTGAGAGAGTCGAGCATGGGCGAGTCCAGGCTTTCCGACGATCCCGCCTCGCTCGCTACACCTGCAGATTGGGGCATCTATCGCCGCCTCCTGACTTACGTCGTGCCGATGTGGCCGTACTTCCTGGTCGCTTTGGTCGGATTCGCCCTCGGCAACGGCGCGGAAGCGTATTTCGCGCGCCTGTTCGGCGACATCGTGGAGGCGTTGGCGAATCCCGGACCAGATGACTGGTTGAAGTTTCCGCTGCTGATGCTGGCCACCGTTCTGGTCCGCGGTATCGGCGATTTCACCGGCGAATTCCTTCTGTCGCGCGTGTCGTACAGAGTGGTCCACCAGTTGCGAATCCAGCTGTTCGATCAGCTGCTGCGCATGCCGAGTGCCTATTTCGACCGGAGTGCGAAAGGCCACCTGGTCTCGCGGATCACGTTCAACGTGGCGCAGTTGCGCGACACCGCCACCGATGCGCTCAAGTCGGTCGTCCAGGATGGATCGAAGGTGGTGGTGCTGCTCGGCGCGATGATCTGGGCCAACTGGCGCCTGACGATGATTTTCCTCGTGATCGCGCCAGTGGTCGCGATCGTCGTTTCGTATGCGAGCAACCGGTTCCGCAGCATCAGCCGACGCATCCAGAATTCGATGGGCGACGTCACGCACGTCGCTTCCGAAGCGGTAAACGGATATCGCGTCGTCCGCACGTTCGGAGGTGAAGCGTACGAGCGCAAGCGATTCGAGAAATCCAGCCGCGCGAACCAGCAGCAGAACCTGAAGATGGTCGTGACGAAAGCGTGGAGCACGGAAATCATCCAGGTGTTCGTCGCCGGGGCGCTGTCGATGCTGATCGCGTTGCTGTTTCAACCCCGCATCGCGGGGTCGATGTCGCCCGGCGACGTGGTCTATTTCGTCGGGTTGGCCGGGTTGCTCGCGCGTCCGATCAAGAAGCTGTCGGAAGTGAATTCGCGACTGCAGCGCGGCCTGGCGGCGGCGGAAGACATTTTTTCGCAGCTGGATCAGGGGACGGAACCGGACAGCGGCACGTTCACCGTTGCGCGGGCAACCGGGCGCATCGAATTTCGCAACGTCTCGTTCGCCTACGAGTCCGGCAGCGGCCCCGTGTTGCACGAAATCGATCTGGTGGTGGAGCCCGGACAACGGGTCGCACTCGTCGGGCGATCCGGTGCCGGCAAGTCGACCCTGGTGAGCCTGATTCCGCGCTTCTACGACCAGTGCAGCGGCGAGATTCTGCTGGATGGCAGGCCACTCGCGGACTACGACCTGCAATCGCTGCGCGATCAGATTGCGCTCGTCACGCAACAGGTGGTGCTGTTCAACGACACGCTCGAGCGCAACATCGCCTACGGCAGATTGAGCGATTCGCCGCCGGACGCGATCTGGAACGCAGTCAGGCGCGCACATGCTGACGGATTCATCGAGGCGCTTCCGGATGGTCTGCAGACTATCGTCGGTGACGACGGCGTACTGCTGTCGGGCGGCCAGCGGCAACGCGTGGCGATCGCCCGTGCCCTACTGAAAGACGCGCCGATTCTGATCCTCGACGAAGCGACGTCGTCGCTCGACGCGGAATCGGAGCAGTATATTCAGGCGGCGCTCGAGGAGGTGATGCGCGGCCGTACGACCCTGGTCATCGCGCATCGGTTGTCCACCATCGAGCACGCGGATCTCATCGTGGTCGTAGACGGTGGCCGCATCGTCGAGCGCGGTAGCCATCGCGAATTGCTCGCGCGCGGTGGAACCTACTCCGAACTCTATTCTTCGCAGTTCGCCCAACGCCTTCAGTCGGGCGCGCGGCCAATCGCGGCCCCAGGCACGCCACGAGCACCGGCGCCAGGGCCGCAGCTGCGTTCCCTCGCCGTATCTGCGCCGGCCGCGATGGTTCGCGGCTGGTACGGAGATTCGAACTGGGTACGCCTGCTGGCGCCGTTCGCGCGCCTGTATCAGACCGTGGTGAGACGGCGCCGCTTCCGATACCTCGCCGGACGCAGCGAACGTTGGCGTGCGCCGGTGCCGGTGATCGTCGTCGGCAACATTACCGTTGGCGGCACGGGCAAGACGCCGTTCGTCATCTGGCTCTCGCGCTGGCTGACAGCGCGCGGATTTCGTCCGGGCATCGTGTCGCGCGGCTATGGCGGCAAGCGCTCGCCGACTGCGGTGTTCGTAACCGAGGACGATGACCCCGACGTGGTCGGCGACGAAGCGCCGCTGTTGGCGCGACGCACGCGCTGCCCCGTGGTAGTTGCCGCCGATCGCGTACAGGCGGTGCGACGACTCGTCGATGAAACGCCCTGCGATATCGTGATCAGCGACGACGGCTTGCAGCACTATGCGTTGTCGCGCGACGTCGAGATCGTTCTGATCGACGGCGAACGCGGCTTCGGTAACGGCCGCAGTCTGCCGGCGGGTCCGTTGCGCGAACCGGTGTCGCGTTTGGGCGAGGTGGACTTCGTCGTCGCCAGCGGCTGTGCGTCGGGAAGCAGCGATCGAGAGTGGGTGATGGAAGTTTTGCCGCGCGCATTCGTGAATCTGCGCAGCGGCGAACGCGTTCAAGCCGCCGATTTTCGCGCGACCCGCGTGCACGCAATCGCGGGGATCGGCAATCCCGAACGGTTCTTCGGTACGCTGCGAAAACTCGGCCTCGGAGGCGACTTCATCGCGCTCGACGATCACCACCGATTCTCGCCCGGCGATCTCGCTTTCGACGACGACGCGCCGGTGGTGATGACGGAGAAGGACGCAATCAAGGTAACGTGGATGACTCAGGACGACCTGCCCGCGCAGTGCTGGTACCTCGAAATCGACGTGGCGTTGAGCGAGCGCGCGGAGACCACACTGGCAGAGTGTCTGACGGCACGTGGCATCGTCGCCGAGCGTTCGCGATTGACGGAGGCGCGATAGACGATGGACCCCATCTTCTCGGTCGTCATTCCGGCACGGTTCGCGTCGACGCGGCTGCCCGGCAAACCGCTCGCGGACATCGACGGATTGCCGATGATCGTCCGCGTCGCGCGCCAGGCGGTATCGAGCGGCGCGCGCGACGTCGTCGTAGCCACCGATGACGCGCGCGTACAACGCGCCGTCACCGATCACGGGCACGATGCCGTGCTGACGCGTGCCGATCACCAGTCGGGATCCGACCGCGTGATGGAGGTGGTCACCGCAAAGGGCTGGCCGGACGGCCACATCGTGATCAACGTGCAGGGTGACGAACCGTTGATCCCGCCGTCTGTGATACGTCAGGTTGCGCAGTTGTTGCGCGACGCCCCGGACGTACTGATTGCGACGCTATGTGAAGCGATCGACGACGCGGAACGCCTTTTCGATCCGAACGTCGTCAAAGTGGTGCGCGATGTAGCGGGCCGAGCGCGCTACTTCTCGCGCGCGCCGATCCCATGGCGCCGCGACGACTTTGCGAAACCGTCGCGCGGCCAACTTTCGCTCAGGCAACGCGCGTGGTGGCGGCACATCGGGATCTACGGTTATCGCGTGGAGGGACTTTCCCGTTTCTGCGCGCTTCCGGCCGGCGTGCTGGAGCAGATCGAGTCGCTCGAGCAGTTGCGGTTGCTGGAAAACGCGATCGAAATCGCTGTAGGTGAGGCGGTGGCCGAAGTACCGGGTGGGGTAGACACTCCCGCCGATCTCGAGCGCGTTCGTGCGTTATTGGCGGCTCGATGATCGACTCGGTTGCGCAAACACCCCCGAGTGAACTCGTTGGCCAATACCGGTTGCCGGCGTGCGGCGACGTGCTGTACTTCCCGGAGTTTGTCGACAACGCGGCTGACATCGAACGCGCTCTGGCCGCGGACATCGAGTGGCGCGAGGAATCGCTGTTGATCTTCGGACGCCGCGTCAAAGTTCCGCGCCTGTGCGCGTGGTACGGCGACGTCGGCGTCGCCTACCAATATTCACATACCGTGCATCGCGCCGAACCATGGCCGCCCATAGTCGGGAGCCTGCGCGACGCGCTGCACGAACGCTTGGCAATCCGCTTCAACTTCGTGCTCGCCAACCTGTACCGCGACGGCAACGACGCGCTGGGATGGCACGCCGACAACGAGCGTGACCTCGGGCCTTTTCCGTGCATCGCTTCGTTGAGCTTCGGAGCTTCGCGTCGCTTTTGCATGCGTCAGCGCACGGAAGACCGCCGCGCTTCGATCATGCTGGAATCCGGTTCGTTGCTGCTGATGTGGGGAACCTCGCAGCGCGACTGGCAACACTCCGTGCCGCGCTCGCGTGGCGTAGGCGAACCGAGAATCAACCTCACGTTCCGATCGGTGGAGACTGCGCCGTAGTGTTGCGCAGCGACGTGGAGTTGCAGGCCTTCAATACGCTGCGTCTGCCGTCGCGTGCGCAGTTCTTCGCGTGCCCTGATTCGGAAACCGAGGTCCGCGCGGCAATTGCGGACGCAGCAACCAGAGGACTCGCGGTAACGATCCTCGGTGGTGGCAGCAACGTCGTGCTACGCGCGCACGTTCCAGGTTGCGTGATCATGCCGCGTCTTCGTCACATCCGCGTCGAAGCGGACGCTGACGCCTTCAGAGTCGTCGCCGGCGCTGGAATCGTGTGGCACGAGCTGGTGCGGTTCTGCCTTGGGCAAGGCATCAGCGGACTCGAGAATCTGGCACTGATCCCGGGCTGCGTCGGCGCAGCACCGATTCAGAACATCGGCGCATACGGCTTGGAACTCGCCGAACGGTTCGCCTCGCTAACGGCTATATCGTGTCGCGATGGAACCACCGTTACGATGGACGCGCGGCAATGCGGCTTCGGGTATCGCGATAGCGTGTTCAAGCGCCTCCCGCCTGGCAGCGTTCTCATCACCTCGGTGACGTTGCGTCTGCCGCTGCGCGTCCAGGCGAGAACAGAGTACCCCGACGTCCGCCGCGAACTCGACGCGATGGGCGTTCGTGGCAGCGGCGTGGCCGTCGCTGAGGCTGTCACGCGCGTTCGCCGACGCAAGCTCCCGGACGTGCGACGGACGCCGAACGCGGGCAGTTTCTTCAAGAACCCGATACTCGACGTCGATGCGGTGGACCGATTGCGCGCACAAATCGGCGACGTGCCGACGTATCCGGATGCGAACGGCATCAAGGTGGCTGCGGCGCGCCTGATCGATGCAGCAGGTTGGAAGGGGCGACACATCGGTCCGGCAGGGGTGTGGTCCCGTCAGCCACTGGTCCTGACGAACCGGTGAGGTGCGCGCGCCGTCGACGTGTTGCGTCTGGCGCGCGCTATTCAGGAGGACATCGCCGGTCGCTACGGCGTGGCGCTGGAAATCGAGCCGGCGATCATCGGATTCGACGAATGAGCCGGCGGCCACGCCGCCGGCCCAACGGGTCATTCCGGACTGCGTTCTCCGATTACGCCTTCCTGGCGCAGGCGCGCTTCGCGCTCCCGCTTGCGCACCTCACGCGGGTCGTTTGCGGCCCGGCCGGCAGGGCGCTCGGGTTCCTGCTTCACTGCCTCCGCCGCCGCTTCGATCGGCGACAGGACGACGACCGCGGGCGCGGCCTTCGGACGCGGCGCATCAGATACCGGCTGCATGGCTGCCAGCGGCTCGACGCCTTCGAAGGACGGTGCGGGTTCGACGATGTCTACCGGCGCATCGGCTTCGACGAACTCGGCGGTGACCGATAGGGGCGCCGCGGCGGCGACAGCCTCCTCGACGGGCTCGGCGCTCGGCACAGGACGACGCTCGTCGCCTTGGTTGCGGGCAACCGACGCGCGATCGCGCCGCGGACGCCGCTTGCTCTGCTCGAGATCCGTGGGTGTGCGGTCCTCGTCGATGTCGCGCGTCCGGCCTTCCGCGCGTGCGCCGTCGTTAGGATGACGCTCGCGCCGTGGTTCCCGCTGTTCTCGGACCGGCTCCGTTGCTTCTACTGCCTCCGCGACCTCAGCGTCTTCTCGCGGGGGACGCGGCCGGCGCTCGGCGTTGTCGTCGCGGCCGCGCCGACCTCGTTCGCGATTCGGACGATCCCCCCTGTCCCCGGACGAGCGCTCGGAAGCGGACTCCTCACCGTCACGACCACCGCGACGACCGCGCGCACCATTGCGCGGGGCACCGCCATCGCGGGACGCATCGCTTGCGCGCGGAGGCGCACTGCCTTCGCCGCCGACGGTGATCGTCTCCTGCAAACGTTCAGCGCGGTCGCCGGAGCGCGGACCCGAACGCGAACGTCCACCGCGACCGCGTCTCGCCCTGTCTGCCGATCGTGGACCGCCGGAACGTGAGTCGTCGGAGCGTTGCGCGTCGCCGCGGGTCTCGCTGCGGTTGTCACGCGACGCGGAGTCCGCGGAAGCAGGTGTGCGCGGCGGTGCGGCCTCGGTGGCCGCTTCCTTCTTGAAGATCGAGCCGAATATTCGGCTCAGCAGGCCTGATTGCTGCGCGGCGAGCGCCGTCGGTTGTGGCGCCGCTGCCGTCGCGACGGGCACAGCGGGCATCGGTTGTGGCGGCGGCGGTGCGGCGGGACGCACCACCGCTTCCTGCGGGCGAGCGGCGCGCGCCGGCTCCGGCTGTCGCGCTTCGATTTCGTCTGCGAGCGGCGTGTCCGCAAGCTCGTAGCTGGCGACGCCTGCTTCTGCCTCGGCCAGATCGTCGCGTATACGCTGCACTTCGTAATGCGGCGTTTCGAGTCGATCGGTCGGCACGATGACGAGATGCGTGTTGGTGCGACGCTCGACCTCCGCGACGTCGCGACGTTTCTCGTTGAGCAGGTACGAACCGACGCTGAGCGGCACGATTGCGCGCACGATCGAGCTGCGTTCCTTCAGAGCTTCTTCTTCCATCACGCGCAGAATGCCGAGCGCAAGTGAACGCACGTCGCGGATGCGACCCTGACCGCTGCAACGCGGGCACAGTTCGGTGGTGATCTCTTCGAGCGACGGGCGCAACCGCTGGCGCGACATTTCCATCAACCCGAATCGTGAAATGCGACCGACCTGCACGCGCGCGCGATCGGTTTCCAGCACTTCGCGCATCCGGTTCTCCACGGCGCGCTGATTCTTCACGCTGGCCATGTCGATGAAGTCGATGACAATCAGGCCGCCGACATCGCGAAGGCGCAGCTGACGGGCGACCTCTTCCGCGGCTTCGAGGTTCGTATTGAGCGCCGTCTCTTCGATGTCGGCGCCTTTAGTCGCGCGCGCCGAGTTGATGTCGATCGAAACGAGCGCTTCGGTCGGGTCGATGACCAGGCTGCCGCCCGACGGTAGGCGCACGGCGCGCTGGAATGCCGATTCGATCTGCGACTCGATCTGGTAACGCGAGAACAACGGAATGTTGTCGCTGTAGAACTTGATCCGGTCCTTGAAGTTCGGCATCACCTGATCGATGAACGCGTGGGCTTCGTCGTAAGCCTCGCGCTGGTCGATCAATACTTCGCCGATATCGGTGCGCAGGTTGTCGCGAATCGCGCGCAGGATGACGTTGTTTTCCTGATACAGCAGCGCCGGCGCCTTTTCCTGGTCGGCTGCTTTCTGGATTGCGCTCCAGAGTTCCACGAGATAGTCGCAGTCGGACTGCAATTCTTCGGAGCTCCGGCCGATGCCGGCGGTGCGTACGATCACGCCCATGCCTTCCGGCAGGTTCAGTTGCGACAACGCGTCGCGCAGCAGATCGCGGTCGTCGCCTTCGATGCGCCGCGAGATGCCGCCAGCGCGCGGATTGTTCGGCATCAGTACGAGGTAGCGACCGGCGAGGCTGATGAAGGTCGACAGCGCCGCACCTTTGGTACCGCGTTCTTCCTTGTCGACCTGCACGATCATCTCCTGACCCTCTTCGATCAGGTCCTGGATGCTGCGTTTGCCTTCGGCGCCCTTTTTGGTGAAGTACGTCCGGGAGATTTCTTTGAGGGGCAGGAAGCCGTGCCGCTCCGAACCGAACTCTACGAACGCGGCCTCGAGGCTCGGTTCGACGCGCGTGATGCGCGCTTTGTAGATGGAGGATTTCTTCTGTTCGCGGCCGCGGTTTTCGATGTCGAGGTCATAGATCCGCTGACCGTCGACGAGCGCAACCCGGACCTCTTCGGCCTGGGTCGCATTGATGAGCATTCTTTTCATGTCGTTCGTTCCATTGTTGGGCCGTAGCACCACAACGGGACGTTGACGTTCGGAAAGCAGGCCACGCAGCGCCAAACGCTGCGGGGTTTCAGTTCAGATGATGTGGAGCGAATCGAGACGGCGAGTGAATTGCTGCGTCTTCTTGATGCTCGAGGGTCTGAGCTATCGCTGTACTGATACTGATCCGCTCCGTATTTTGGCGGAGCCCCTTCTTGTTGCAACGGTATGCGTCGATGATGAATGTCGACGCAGTCGATGTTCTTTCCTCTCGTCAACGCACTTATTGTCGATGTTCGGCGCGTTGTCGTGGCGGGGACAGATCGCTGTCAATTGTCTCCGCATGATGCAGAATGCCGGGCTGAACCTTGGGCATGCCGCGTCAAACCGTGTTTTGCCGCCTCTCCGCTGCACACAGGCACCGGGTGGCAAAGCGGACGGAATATAGCAGCGCCTTCTAAGTACATCAATCGCCAAGGAAAGCATTTGCCGGATCCCACTGCAGAACGCGCACGCGGTGTCCGCCACGTTCAGATCGGCGAGGCCGCCGGGCAGCGTATCGACAACTATCTGCTCGGCGAGCTCGGCGGTGTGCCACGCAGCCGCGTTTACGGAATGCTCAGAAAAGGTGAGGTCCGGATCAACGGGGGCCGCGTCAAACCGGACTATCGTCTGAGCGCGGGCGATGTGGTGCGAATTCCGCCGTGGCACGGTCCTGCGGCTGGAGAGCCGACATTGCCGAGCCGCGGTGTGCTCGAACGCCTCGCGAGTCGCATCATTTACCAGGATGCCAACCTGATCGTGATCGACAAGCCCGCCGGGACTGCGGTGCACGGTGGCAGCGGCATCGAACACGGGATTATCGAAGCCTTCCGCGCGCTGCTCCCGGAAGAGCGCAACCTCGAACTGGTGCATCGGCTCGATCGCGATACGTCCGGTTGCCTGCTGCTCGCCAAACACCGCGCGGCGCTGCTCGAACTGCACGCGGCATTCCGCGACGGTACCGTTGCAAAGACCTACGACGTACTCGTTCACGGCACGTGGCCGCGCAAGCTCCGCACGGTGCGCGCGCATCTCGAGAAGTACGTTACGCGGTCCGGCGAGAGGCGCGTGCGCGTGGTTCCCGAGGGAAAACCGTCACGGACCGAATTCTCGCTCGTGGAAACGGCGAACTCAGCGTCATGGTTGAAAGCGCACCCGCATACCGGACGCACTCACCAGATTCGCGTGCATTGCCACGTGTCCGATCACCCTGTGGTGGGCGACGAAAAGTACGCGTCGGAACAGCAGGTGGCCGAATCGCGCGCGATGGGCATCGAGCGTCTGTGCCTGCACGCGAGCGCTGTGTCCATTCCCATCGGCGGCGGCATGCGACGCTTCGAGGCGCCGCTGCCGGAAGATTTCGCGGCGGCGTGGCGTCTGCTGAAGGCTGCGAATAATGCCAACGATTCCCGATAGTTAGGGTTCGTCGATTCGCGCGATTTGTTTTGACACCTCAAAATCACGTCCCTATGATGCGCGCCTATGTCGATCCAGGCTCGCACGGACGCGGTCTCTCCGCACGAGTTGGCCCGAAAGGGCGGGCAGTTCTCCGGCGAAATTCCGCTAGCCGCATTTCCGCGACTGAAGTCCCTCGTGCTCGGCGACGGAAGTGTCGCGGTCGAGCTGGGATTCACCCGCGATGACGAAGGACGCAGCCGCGTTCGCGGGCGAGCGGCGTTTTCACCGCTGCTGCAGTGCCAGCGTTGTCTCGAACCGGTCGTTCGCAAGCTCGATGTCGCGATCGATCTGTGCGTGGTCCGCTCGGAAGAGCAGGCGGCGGAGCTGGCCGAACGAGTCGACACGTTCGTCCTGGCCGGCGACGACGTGTCGATCGTCGATCTGGTGGAAGACGACCTGTTGCTCGGGCTGCCGAATCAGGTGTGCAAAGCGTACGATGCGTGTCCGAATCGGCCGGAGTTGAACTTCCCGGCCGCAGACGCGGCGGAAGAAAAGGAACCTGCGAAGCAGAACCCGTTCGGGAACCCGTTCGGTGTGCTGGCAGGGTTGAAGAATCGAGGCAAATGACGGACGAGTGGAGCAATAGGCGATGGCGGTACAACAGAATAGAAAGAGTCGAGCACGACGCGACCAGCGGCGCTCCCACGATGCATTGAGCAAGCCGACGTTGTCGATCGATCCCACCACCGGGGAAACGCATCGCCGTCACCACGTGACCGCCGATGGTTTCTATCGCGGCAAGAAAGTCCTCGACCTGTGAAGCCTCGACGGCGCATTCGCACCGTCATCGCTCCGACTCATCGATCTGATTTTCCGGCCCCCCAACAGGCGTGACCACATGACCGTCGGTTTCGTTTTTCCGGGGCAGGGTTCGCAGGAAGTCGGCATGCTGCGCGACTTCCTCGCACGCGACGCGGTCGCGCGCCAGTGTTTTGCTGAGGCGGAAGAAGCGATCGGCGTTCCGCTTCGCACGATCGCGCTAGAAGGTCCCGAAGAAACGTTGGGGCGTACGGAGATCACTCAACCGGCGCTTCTAACCGCCAGTATCGCTCTGTGGCGTTGCTGGATCGAACGCGACGGTGCGATGCCGTCTGCAGCGGCGGGCCACAGTCTCGGCGAGTATTCCGCGCTGGTCGCCGCGGGCGCGATCGATTTTGCAGATGCGGTGCGTTTGGTGCAGATCCGCGGACGCTTCATGCAGGAAGCGGTGCCCGCCGGCGCGGGTGCGATGGCGGCAATCCTCGGCCTCGACGAGCCCGAAGTGGCGCAATGCTGCGCGGCAGCGGGCGGCGTCGTATCGCCGGCCAACATCAACGCGCCAGGCCAGATCGTGATCGCCGGAACTGCAGCGGCCGTGGATGCGGCAATCGAACGTTGTTCCGCTGCCGGCGCGAAACGCGCCATCAAGCTCGCGGTGAGTGTGCCTTCGCATTGCGCGCTGATGAACGGCGCCGCCACCCGGTTTGCCGAGGTGCTCGCACAAACGACCGTCACCGCTCCGCGTATACCGGTGATACAGAACGTCGATGCCACTGCGACCGGCGAGCCTGACCGGATACGCGCCAACCTGGTGGCGCAACTGTCGAAACCGGTGCGGTGGACGCAGTGCGTCGAGGCGGTGATCGCGCGCGGAGCCTCGACGTTGGTCGAATGCGGACCCGGCAAGGTGCTGGGCGGACTGATCAAGAGAATCGACCGTTCGGCGGCGACGTTCGCGATCGGCACTGTCGATGCGTTCGATGCCGCGCTGGCCGAGGTCGGTCGTGGCTGATCCGGAACGCAGGGTCGCGCTGGTCACCGGCGCGAGTCGCGGCATCGGCCGCGCCATACTGGAACGGTTGGGTCGCGACGGTCAGCTCGTGATTGGCACCGCCACCAGCGAACACGGCGTGGCGTCGATAGAGACTCACTTCCGCGAAGCCAACATCGACGGACGGGCGTTCCTCGTACGCGTCGACGAAACGGCGTCTGTCGAGGCGCTGCTCGAACGTCTCAAATCCGAATCACTGGTGCCGTTGGTGCTGGTCAACAATGCCGGCATCACGCGAGACAACCTGCTGCTGCGCATGAGCGACGACGAATGGAACGACGTGCTGAATACGAACGTGTCGTCGCTGTTCAGGTTGTGCAAGCCGCTTCTGCGCGGCATGACACGCGCGCGCTGGGGTCGAATCGTCAATTTGAGCTCGGTGGTCGGTCGCATGGGCAATCCTGGACAGTCCAACTATGTCGCATCGAAAGCCGCGATCGAAGGGTTCACGCGGGCGCTGGCGCAGGAAGTCGGCTCTCGAAACATCACGGTCAACGCAGTTGCACCCGGATTCGTCACCACCGACATGACGTTGACGCTGACCGAGGAACAGAAACAGACGATGTTGTCGCGCATACCGTTGGGGCGCATGGGCAACGTCGAGGAAATTGCGCATGTCGTTGCGTTTCTCGCGAGCGATGCGGCGGCGTATATCACAGGGGAAACGATTCACATCAATGGCGGGCTCTACATGGCCTGAGCGTGTCGGGTGTTTGCTTGATGCGGGTATCCGCCCTCTATAAACTACGCGCTGCCCTGCTGCAGCGCATTCGAACATTTGGGAGAAGGCTTAAACATGAGCAGTGTTGAAGAACGCGTAAAAAAACTGATCTGTGAGCAGTTAGGCGTCAAGGAAGATGAAGTCAAAGACGAAGCGTCCTTCGTTGAAGATCTCGGGGCCGACTCCCTCGACACCGTGGAGTTGGTGATGGCCCTGGAAGAAGAATTCGAAACGGAAATCCCGGATGAGGATGCCGAGAAGATAGCGACGGTCAAGGACGCCATCGATTACGTTCTGGCTCACCAGTAGATTTCCACTTTCGCTTCACTTGTCACGCTCGAGAAAGCCGCATCTACTAGCGTAGTGCGGCTTTACCCATCTACACACTCCACCACCGCTTCGCGCCGCCGAGTCTGGAGATCCGCTGAATGAGCAAGCGACGCGTTGTCGTCACCGGCGTCGGTATGTTGACTCCGATTGGCAACACGACGGCCGAGGCGTGGACGAATGCGCTGGCGGGCGCGAGCGGCGCAGCTCCGATTCAGTCGTTCGACACCAGCGATCACGCCGTCAAGTTCAGTTCGTCGGTCAAGGGATTCGACGCGACTCAGTACATGGACAGGAAGGAAGCACGCCGCGTCGACCCGTTCATTCAATACGGCATGGCGGCGGCGGTGCAGGCGATCGCCGACGCCGGCATCGAACCGAATCCGCCTGACGGCGACCGCTACGGAGTGGCTATCGGTTCGGGGATCGGCGGCATTCTGACGATCGAAGACACGCACTCGGTACTGCTCGAAAGCGGGCCTCGTCGAGTATCGCCGTTCTTCGTGCCGGCCAGCGTGATCAACATGATTTCCGGAAACGTATCGATCCGATACGGTTTCCGCGGTCCGAACATTGCGATTGTCACCGCGTGTACCACCGGTACCCACAATATCGGTTTCAGCATGCGGATGATTCAATACGGCGAAGCCGACGTGATGATCGCCGGGGGCGCCGAAATGGCGACGTCGCCAGTGACGCTGGCGGCGTTTTCGTCAATGAAAGCGTTGTCGACGCGCAACGACAATCCGGCCGCGGCCAGCCGACCCTGGGACCGCGACCGCGACGGCTTCGTGCTCGGCGACGGCGCCGGTGTGCTGGTGTTGGAAGAACTCGAACGCGCAAAGGCGCGCGGCGCCCGCATCTATTGCGAAGTCGTCGGCTTCGGCATGAGCGGAGATGCGCATCACATCACCGCGCCACCCGACGATGGCGCCGGTGCGGTCGCGGCGATGCGCAACGCGCTGAACGACGCAAAGATGGCGCCCGATGCGGTGCAGTACGTCAACGCACATGGCACGTCGACGCCGCAAGGCGACATCGCGGAGACACGCGCGATCAAAACGCTGTTCGGAGCCGATACTCGCGTCGCGGTGCATTCGACGAAGTCGATGATCGGTCACCTGCTCGGCGCGGCGGGCGCAGTCGAGGCGATCTTCACGGCGTTGTCCATTCACCATCAGGTTTCGCCGCCGACGATCAACCTCGACAATCCGAGCGACGACTGCGACCTCGACTACGTACCGAAGGTCGCGCGCGACATCGCGGTCGACGGTGCGCTATCGAACTCGTTCGGTTTCGGCGGCACCAACGGCACGCTGATCTTCCGCAAGCTCCACTGACGTGGCGCGGGCGATACGCGCCCTCGTCGATGGATCGCCCGAAACGATCTCCGCGGTCTGCGATCGAAACCTGGCGCGGCTGCGCCCCGGTAGAATCATCCACAGCATCGTCGGCGCACTGGAGGCGCGATTTGGTTTCCCTCGTTCGCTTTAGCGTCATCGCCGTCACCGTGCTGCTGCTGATCGGCGCAGCCGGCGCGGCGTACGTCGTGCACTGGGCATCGTTGCCGATGCCGATATCGGAGCCCGTCCTGGTCGAACTGGCGCCGGGGCGCCCGTTCTCGGCATTCGCGAACGAGCTCGAAGAGGTCGGCGCGATCGGTCACGCGGGGATGTTCACCACTTACGCGCGGTGGAAAGGTCTCGCCAACCGGGTTCAGGCGGGGGAATACCGGATCGTGGTCGGCGAAACGCCGGAGTCGCTGCTCACCGATCTCGTGAACGGCACCGTGGCGACGTACGAAGCGCGGATCGCGGAAGGTACCACCATCATGCGCGTAGTCGAGCAACTCGCCGATACACCGAAGCTCGTCGACGACATCGGCGACGTCACGCCTGAAACGCTGATGTCGAAACTGCAGCTCGGCGACGGCCATGCGGAAGGGCGCTTCTTTCCTGACACGTACGGCTACAAGAAAGGCACGCACATCTCCGACGTATTGTTGCGGGCAAACGAACGCATGAACGCGGTGCTGGCTCGTGCCTGGGCCGAGCGGGCGCCGGACTTGCCATACGCGACTCCCGACGAGGCGTTGATCATGGCGTCGATCATCGAGAAGGAAACCGGACGCGAAGCCGAGCGCGCCAAGGTCAGTCGCGTCTTCGTCTCGCGGCTGCAGCGTTCGATGCGCCTGCAGACCGATCCCGCCGTCATCTACGGACTGGGTGACGCGTTCGACGGCAACCTGACCCGTGCGCAGCTGGAGGCGGACAACCCCTACAACACCTACAAGATGACCGGATTGCCGCCGACACCGATCGCGCTTCCGGGGTTTGCGTCGATCGAAGCCGCACTGCATCCGGACGCCGGCAACTTCCTGTACTTTGTCGCACGAGGCGACGGCAGCAGCGAGTTCAGCGCCACGTTGGACGAACACCTCGCCGCGGTGCGCCGATATCAACTCGGCGGGAGAGATCTGTGAGGCGCGGCAAGTTCATCACGTTCGAAGGAACCGAGGGCGTCGGCAAGACGACCAACATGGACTTCGTCGCGCAGACGCTTGCCACGCGCGGAATCCGCCTCGTCAGAACGCGGGAACCCGGCGGCACGCCGATGGCCGAGCGCGTCCGAGCAATTCTGTTAGATCCTCAATCCGAGCCGATCGACCCGGAAGCCGAACTGCTGCTCGTATTCGCCGCGCGCGCGCAGCATCTGGCGCGCGTGATCAAACCTGCGCTCGAGGCCGGGTCGTGGGTGTTGTGCGACCGCTTCACGGACGCCACTTACGCGTATCAGGGCGGGGGCCGCGGATTGCCGGCTGCGCGGATCGAAGCGCTCGAGCGCGAAGTGCAGGGCGCATTGCAACCAGACCTCACGATCTATCTGGACCTGCCGATCGCAACGGGGCTCGCCCGCATCGACGACACGCAGCGCGATCGTTTCGAACGCGAACAGCTCGCCTTCTTCGAGCGTGTTCGCCAGGTGTACCTCCAGCGCGCGCAACACCACGCGCGCTTCCGCACAGTAGACGCCGCGCGGTCGTTGGCGGAGGTTCAGGCCAGCATCGCCGCACTGCTGGATCGGTTCATCGACGGCGCCGCGTGATGCGCCTGCCACCGTGGCTCGAAGGGTTTTACGCGAGTCTGGTAACGGCACTCGACGGCGGTCGACTGCCGCACGCGCTGCTGATCCACGGTCCGGGCGGCTGGGGCGAGACCGTTCTTGCCGAGGCACTCGCGTTGCGACTGATCGAGCGTGCATCGGAGTCTTCTGCCGCGACGATCGCGCATCCGGATCTACGCTGGATCGTCCCGGAAGGCGCAGGCGAGCAGATCGGCATCGATGCCGTCCGCGCCGTCGCCGACTTCATCGTGCGCACACCGCAGATTGCGCCGCGAAAGGTCGCGGTCATCACCAATGCCGATGCGTTGAATCCGCACGCCGCGAACGCACTGCTGAAAACGCTGGAGGAACCGCCTCCGGACAGCTTTCTGATCCTCGTCAGCGATTCGTTGCGCGAGTTGCTGCCAACGTTGCGAAGCCGGTGTCGCCTGCTGCCGGTTCGCCCACCCGTCGACGCGGCGGCGCTGCACTGGATCGGTGAGCAGATGCCGACTACGGCGGCCGAGCAAATAGCAGCACTCTACTTCGAGTACGGCGGGGCACCGTATCGCGTCGTGGCCGCGATCGAGCGCGACGAGAAACCGATCGCCGAAACGTTGCACGCGGTGGCGCTGGGCGAAGCCAACGCGTTGAACGTCGCAGACGTTTGGGCGAAGGACATGCCGGCGGAGCTGGTGGAACGGTGGATGCGATATCTCGCACGCTTGCTCGGGCAGCGGCGCATGGCCGACCGGCAGAGCGCGCCGGATGATCCGCTTGCGCGCGTGCTTGCCAAAGCGACTGACAGCGAGCTGCTGCGACTCTGGGACGAGCTCGCACGCGACCGACTTCTGCTGCGGGGAACCACCAACCCGAACGCGCGTTTGCTGTTCGAATCGCGGTTGCTTGCATGGAAAGACCTCGCGATTGCAGTGTGACGTCGGTCACGTCCGGGTCAATTGACAAGCCCGACTGAGAACACGATCATCCGCGCGCTTCGGCCTCGGTGTACATTCATCCGGTCTCGACCGGACTCAAGACGCAATGGAAGCCAAACGCGGCACTCGAAACGGAATTCTCTCGCTGGCGATCAAGGACAAGGCCGTCCTCTACGCCGCGTACATGCCGTTCATTCGCAACGGTGGTCTGTTCATCCCGACCAAAAAGGAATACGAGCTCGGCGACGAAGTCTTCATGCTGCTGAACCTGATGGACGAAGCAGAGAAGATTCCGGTAGCCGGCAAAGTCGTCTGGATGACGCCGAAAGGTGCGCAAGGTAACCGGGCTGCAGGAATCGGCGTGCAGTTCAACGATCAGGACGACGTCGCGCGCAGCAAGATCGAAACTTACCTCGCCGGCGCGCTGCAATCCGATCGCCATACGCACACCATGTAAGTGTGCTGGTCGACTCTCACTGCCATCTGAATTATCTCGACGACGCTGACGCGAGCCTCGCGGCCGCGCGTGCGGTCGGCGTTCGAGAGTTTCTGTGCATCGGTGTAGACGCCGGTACCCGAGCTGCGGTGATCGGCATCGCCGAGCGTCACGCGGACGTCTGGGCCAGCGTCGGCTTACACCCCGAAAGCACGGGTAACGCCGGTTCGCTCGATTGGGTTCGCGATGGCGCGCGCCATGAGCGGGTCGTTGGCATCGGCGAAACTGGGCTCGACTACTTCAAGGTGGACGCCGACGACGTGCGCCGCGGCCAGCGCGAAAGCTTCTCGCGGCATCTCGAGATCGCGCGCGACGTTTCGCTTCCCGTCATCGTTCACACCCGCGCGGCCGAAGCCGACACGCTCGAACTGCTGCGACTGCATCGGGACACCATCGGCGTGCTGCACTGCTTCACCGAATCATGGAATCTCGCAAGCGGCGCGCTCGATCTCGGCTGGTATGTTTCGATCTCGGGAATCGTCACGTTTCGAAACGCGGCAAACGTCCGAGAGGTCGCTGCACGCGTGCCGGCAGATCGGTTGCTGGTCGAAACCGATAGTCCGTTTCTCGCACCCGTTCCGCATCGCGGTAAAACCAACGAGCCCGCTTTCGTCACGCACACCGCGCAGTTTCTCGCGACGCTGCGCGGTCAATCCTTCGAGGCGCTGGCGGAACAGACGACCGCCAACTTCCATCGTTTGTTCGCGCGAACGCGTTCGCGAACGCGTTCGCAAACGCGTCAGGAGCGCACGAACTCCTCTTCATAGAGGCGGTAGTGCGTTTCGACCATTCCCATCGCGAGGTAAGTAGCCTGCGCGCCGGTGTTCTCCCGTTCGACGTAGAGACGCAGGCCGCAGCACTCCTTGTCTGCGCGGGCCGCATTCCTGACGTGCTCGTGCAACGCCGTATACACGCCTTTCCGGCGATGCTCCGGCGCGACGTAGACGCTCTGAATCCACCAGAATCTGCCGTTGCGCCAATCGCTCCATTCGAACGTCAGCATCAGTGCGCCGGCCGTGTTGCCGCGCGCGTCGTCCGCGATCAGGTAGTAACCGTCAGCGGGCCGATCGAAAAGCGCGGCGATGCCGGCCTTCAAACCGGCGAGGTCGAGCGGTTTGTCTTCGCTCTCCTGCGCCATCGCGTGGTTGAAGCGGACGAGTAGATCGATATCGGCTCTGACGGCGGGGCGAATGGCGTAGTTCACGCGAGCAACTTCCGTTGTAGAAAATCGAGAATGGTGTGATAGCGATGGATCGACACGTCGGGCTCCTGCATGGCGTGCTTCGCGCCGGGGTACAACATCAGCTCGAAGGGGAAACCGCGCTTCTGCAGGGACTGCATCAGCGCGCTCGAATTGGCGAACAGCACGTTGTCGTCGGCCATACCATGCATCAGCAGCAGCGCGCCGCTGATCGCATCGACGTGCGACAACACGCAACTGTCGCGATATCCGTCGGCGTTCGACTGCGGCGTGGACAGGTACCGTTCCGTGTAATGCGTGTCGTACAGGCGCCAGTCGGTCACCGGCGCGGTGCTGATGCCGCACCGGATCTGGCCGGAGTTGCGCGCCATCAGCATCAGCGTCATGAAGCCGCCGTAGCTGTGCCCGATGACGCCGATCCGATCGGCATCGGCCCACGGCTGTCGACCGATGAATTCGATGGCGGCCAGCTGATCGTCGACTTCTACGTGGCCCAGCCGTCCCTTAATCGGATCCTCGAACGACTTGGCGCGGTTTGCGCCGCCGCGATTGTCGAGTTCGAACACGGCGATGCCGAGACCGGCGAACAGCTGATTCGTCAGCGGCGCCCATTCGTCGCGCACGCGTTGTACGCCCGGGCCGCCGTAGACGTTCACCAACACCGGAACCCGCTCTTTCGCGTTGCGTGGCAACGTGAGCCGATACCACAACGCCTGTCCATCCGGCGCTGCAAAACTGCCGAACGACGGCGTCGCGTGGTTAGGCGCATGCACAAAGTACGGATGCCCCTCTACGAGTGCGTTGGGCGCGAGCGGGCGCGGCGGTGCTTCGGTCGCAAGAGAGTGCAGTACGAGACACACGGGCTGCCTGACGTTCGAGTAGCGATCGACGAACCAGCCGCCGGTTGGATCGACGACGGCTTCGTGCCAACCAGGCTGCTTCGTCAGAATCTCCGGCTCGCCGGTCCCGCCGAGCGATACGCGCATCAGATGCTGTTCCGTCGGCCGTTCGGTCCACCCGAGCACGAACGCGTGCGTTGCATCGGCGTGCACGACTTCGTTGATTCGACCGGTGCCGCGGGTCAACTGGCGTGACGTTCCGTCCGCACGGTACAGATACAACTGCGAGGTTCCGGTACGTTCCGACGTCCACAGGAAGTCGCTACTGCCACCAACGAATCGAAAGTTGTTGTGCAGGTTGACCCACGCCGGCTGTTGTTCGGTGAGCAGTTCGCGCGACGCCTCGTCGTCGAACGGAAACGCTGTGAGCGTGAGCGTGTGCTGGTCGCGGCTCTGAACCTGCACCGCGACGTGACTCGCGGCGACGTTCACCCGCGCCAGGTAATCGTCGGGCCGGTGCCGGTATTCGATCCAGTGAACCGAACGTCTGTGCAGATCGATGACGCCCAGATCGACGCGTGCGTTTGCGCTGCCCGCATACGGATAACGCTGCGGTACCGCTACCAGTTCGTTCGCCATGAATTCGTAGCGACGCGTTTCCGGAATGGCCGAACTGTCGACGCGGGTAAAGACGATGTGCGCGTCGTCGGGCGACCACCAGTGGCCCTCGAAGCGGTGCATCTCTTCCTGCGCGACGAATTCGGCGAGTCCGTTTGTCACGCATTCGGATGCATCGAGCGTGAGACGCTCTTCGCGCGCGAGCCCGATGTCGTACAGATACAGATCGCCGCCGCGGACGTAGCTCAGGTAACGCCCGCCCGGCGATAGCGTCAGGTCCGTCTGTCGAAGACCCTCCGCGGTCATCGCGCGCAATGTGTCGTTCTCGCGATCGAAGAGGTACACCGTGCCGTCGATCATTCCGCAGATGTGGCGCGCATCCGGCAACCACCGATAGCTCGACAATCCGCCGCTGAACTGCCGGCGCCGTTCGCGCTCCGCTTTCTCCGCGTCGGTCATCTCGCCCGTCGCCGGGGTACGGCTCGCGTCGATCAATCGACTGGATGCGCCGCTCGCGATTTCGTACGCATACAGGTCGAGCCGCTCGCGATCTTCGGGTGGGTTGGCGAGATAGGTAACGAACAGGCCGTCAGGCGAGAAACGGACCTGCGTCGGCACGCTGCCATTGAGAGACGGGCTGCTGAACAGCCGCTCGACCGTCAGTCGCGTCACCTCGCTTCTGCCGCGGCGAACGCGTCTCGCGTGAGGTTCACGACCCCGACGCTCGTAACGTGGACGTTGTCTTCGATCCTGATGCCGCCGTACTGCATGAATCGCGCAACGACCGGCCAGTTCACGTGCTTGGCCGCCGGCTTCGCGCGCAGTTCGTCCAACAACATCGGAATGAAATACAGACCGGGTTCGATCGTGAAGATCTGATCGACGCCGATGTCACGCGTGAGGCGCAAAGCCGAGTAACGGTCGGGCGGCGGACGCGTGCCGCCGTCGGGCGAGACCATGTGTCCGGCCACGTCGTGCGTCTGAAGACCGAGCAAGTGCCCCAAGCCATGCGGAATGAACGCGTCGGTAATACACGATTCGAACGCTTCCGCCGGGGAACATCTGACGAGATCGAAATCCGCTAACAGTTCACCGATGGCGCGATGCATGCTTTCGTGCAGCGCGAGGTAATTCAGGCCGGGTCTGATAGAAGCGATCAACGCCTGCTGCCGAGCATCCAGCGCCGCAACCAGCGCCGCAAAATCGCTCTTCTCGTCGGCGGCGTAGGTTCGGGTGATATCGCTCGCATAACCGCGGTAACGGCCGCCGGCATCGATAAGAAAGCTGGCGCGCTGCCGCGGCGGCTCGCGATCGTAGTGCTGGTAGTGCAGCACGCCGGCGTGCTCGTTCTGCGCGACGATGTTCGAATAAGGCAGTTCGGTCTCGTTCTGCTTCGACGCGAGCAGATAGGCCTGATGAATGTCGTATTCGCTGGCGCCGACGCGATACGCGGCAAGCGCGGCCAGATGCCCCTGCACGCCGATCTCGGTCGCGCGTCGCATGCAATCGATCTCGAACCGCGTCTTGTACGCACGGCCGTAGTGCAGCCGACACAACAGCTGTTGCGGGTTCACCTCCGCGACGGACAGGTTCGTGCGTTCGGTGCTCGAATCGCCGATCAGCGCCGTGCGGTTCTCGCTCTGCAACGCTCGCGACGCGCCATCTACTAGCGCATCGAGCGAGTCGAACACCCGGACGTCGATCGCGTCGGCAGTATCGGGCGGCGTCGGCGGCTGATGCCAGTAGTCGCGCTGCTGATGGAAGAACAGCGTCGGTTTGTGTCCCGGCCGCACAAGCAGCAGCGCGTGCTCGCAACCGCCTGCGTCGAGCCACTGGGCAAAATGCGGATTGGCGCGGAACGGCGGTGCCTGGTCGTCGAGGAAGTAATTCTGTCTGGCTCCCGCCGCGATCACCGCAGCATCGAAGCGGTTCGAGGTCAGCGCCGCTTCCCAGCGTTGTTGGATGGCGGCGACGTGTTCGGCATAGCTGCTCATGCCGCGCGATTCTAGTGTCCGTCCGGAGCGAATGCACTGACCCTCGGGCAGGTGATATACAATCCGGCCTTCACACGGGATGGTCACGGGAGGATTCATGCAGGCATTTGCCTATGCTGCGCCGGAAACGGTTCAGCAGGCGCTCGATGTATTGGCGGAGCATCAGGGGGCCGGGCGACGCGCGCAGGTCATGGCCGGCGGCACCGATCTCATGGTGCAGATGCGTCTGGTCGACGGGTCGCCGCGCACCATCGTCGACATCAAGAAAATCGCGGAAACGAATCGGCTCGACGTCGGTGCCAAAGAGGTCTACATCGGCGCCGCAATTGCCGGCGCGGTGCTGTCGGCGTCGAAGCCGCTCAAGGCTTGCTTCCCCGGCCTGGTCGAATCGATCGACCTGATCGGGTCCGCCCAGATTCAGGGTCGCGCCTCTCTTGGCGGCAACCTCTGCAATGCATCGCCGGCAGGGGACACCATTTCGGCGCTGGTCGCCAATGCAGGCGTCTGCGTGATTGCCTCGAAGGGTGGTCTGCGCGAGATGTCGGTCGAATCGTTCGTGGTCGGCGTCGGCAAGAACGCGCTCAAACCGGGCGAATTTCTGCTCGGCATCAAATTCCAGCGCCCTGCGAAGGGTACATCCGACGCCTACCTGCGTTTCATTCCGCGCACGGAAATGGACATCGCGGTCGCCGGTGCCGGCGTCAGCGTCACGCTCGATGCGAGCGGAACTTGCACGGCGGCGCGGGTGGCGATCGGTGCGGTTGCACCGACGGTGATCCCGGTACCGGCAGCTGTCGATGCCCTCATCGGTTCGAAACTCGACGCGGCAGCGCTCGACAAGGCGGGCAAGGCCTGCAGTGCGGCCGCGTCTCCGATATCGGACAAGCGCGGTACCGCCGAATATCGACGCACGGTGGTCGGGGTGTTGTGCCGGCGGGCCACCGCCATCGCCGCTGAACGTGCCAAGGAGAACCGTTGATGAGCAAGACTCGTGTAGAAACGAAGATCAACGGCGAGCAGATGGAATTTCTGTGTGAACCGCAACAGTCGATGCTCGACGTACTGCGCGACACCCTGGGGCTCACCGGAACGAAGGAAGGCTGTGCAACTGGCGACTGCGGCGCCTGTTCGGTCATGTTGGACGGACGCCTGATCTGCTCGTGCCTGATGCTCGCGGTCGAAAGCAACGGACGTCAGCTCACCACCATCGAAGGCATCTCGCGCGGCGAAACGCTGCATCCGATCCAGCAGAAGTTCCTGCAACACGCCGCGCTGCAATGCGGCATCTGCACACCAGGCTTCGTCGTAGCAGCGAAGGCGCTGCTGGACGAAAATCCGAATCCGACGGAGGAGGAGATCCGCTATCACCTGGCGGGCAACCTCTGTCGATGCACCGGTTACGACAAGATCATTCGCGCGGTTCAAGACGCCGCGCAGACGTTACGAGGAGAGGCATCGTGAGCGAAGCGAGAGACTACAAGGTCATTGGCACGCGCGTCGTCCGCCCGGACGGCGTCGACAAGGTTACCGGACGCGCCAACTTCGGCGCCGATTTCAGCCTGCCGGGCATGTTGTACGGAAAGGTGTTGCGTAGTCCGCACGCGCATGCGCGAATCAAGAAGATCGACACCGCTGCGGCCGCCAAGATCGAAGGCGTCTACGCCATCGTAACTGGAGCCGACTTCCCCAAGGTGGGTCACGAAGAGATCACCGGTGGTGAAGGCGCGGGCGACTTCGCCGACCTCGCCACCAACGTCATGGCACGCGACAAGGTCGTTTACCACGGCCACGCGGTGGCTGCGGTTGCGGCGCAAACCTCGGCGATCGCCGATGCCGCGCTCGCTGCGATCAAGATCGACTACGAGCGGCTTGCGCCGGTGATGGATCTCGACACTGCGATGGCCGACAACGCGACGCTGATCGACGAACGGCTGTTCACCGCCGGATTGCCGGAAAAAGCAACGAAGCCGAGCAACGTTGCGGCCTATATGGAATTCAAGCGCGGCGACATCGCGCAAGGTTTTGCAGAAGCCGACGTCGTGGTCGAAGGCACGTACCGGACGCCGACCGTGCACCAGGGATACATCGAACCGCATGCGTGCGTCGCGTCGATCAACCAGGGTGGCCAGGCGACCATCTGGTGTTGCACGCAGGGTCACTTCGACGTGCGCTCGATGACGTCGAAGGTACTCGGCATGAACGTGGCCGACATTCGCGTGATTCCAAGCGAAATCGGCGGCGGATTCGGCGGTAAGACCACTATCTATCTCGAGCCGGTGGCGATGGTGCTGTCGAAGAAATCCGGTCGCCCGGTGAAAATAACCATGACGCGCGACGAAGTGTTCCGCGCTTCGGGCCCGGCATCCGCGACGAAGTGCAAAATCAAGATCGGCGCGAAGAAGGACGGCACTTTCACCGCGATGTCGGCCTGGCTCGCGTATGAGGCGGGCGGCTACAAAGGGTCGTCGATGGCGCCTGGCGCGATGTGCGTGTTCGCGCCGTATGTTGTCCCGCATTTCCTGATCCAGGGTTACGACGTGCTGGTCAACAAACCGAAGGTCGCGGCGTATCGCGCACCCGGCGCTCCGCAGTCCATGTATGCCTGCGAAAGTCTGATCGACGACCTCGCGCGGCAGCTCAAAATCGATCCGATCGACCTGCGCCTCAAGAATGCCGTTAGTGCGGGCAGCCAAGCCGCGTACGGACCGAAATACAACGCCGTCGGATTCAAGGAGTGCCTGGAGGCGGCCAAGAAGCATCCGAACTACACGAAGAAACTCGGCCCGAACGAAGGCCGCGGACTCGCGGCCGGTTTCTGGTTCAACGCCGGCATGCAGTCGAGCGCCGAGGTCCACATCAATGAAAACGGCACGGTCACCGTGGTCGAAGGCAGCCCCGACATCGGCGGCTCGCGTGCATCGATGGCGCTGATGGCCGCCGAGGAGTTGGGCGTGCCTTACGAACGCGTGCGCGTGGTCGTCGCAGACACCGAAAATGCCGGCTACAACAACGTCACCGGTGGCAGCCGGGTCACGTTTGCAACCGGGATGGCGGTGATTCAGGCCGCCGGCGACATCATCACGCAGTGCAAGCAGCGCGCCGCGGCGACGTGGGGTATCGAAGCGGATCTGGTCGACTGGAAGGACGGTCAAGCGATTCCGAAACCAGGCGTGAATGCCGACGTCAAACCGCTCACGCTCGCGCAGATCGCGGCTAACTCCGGACGCACTGGCGGCCCATTGCTGGGGCGGGCCTCGCTAAACGCACGCGGCGCCGGTCCGGGTTTCTCGATCAACATGGCGGACGTGCGCGTCGATCCGGAAACGGGCAAGGTCGACGTACTGCGGTTCACGGCGATTCAGGATGCTGGCAAGGCAATACATCCGGCGTACGTCGAAGGTCAGATGCAGGGCGGAGCGGCGCAGGGCATCGGTTGGGCGCTCAACGAGGAATACATCTACGACTCGAACGGCGTGATGCAGAACGCGGGTTTCCTCGACTATCGCATGCCGGTGGCGTCGGACCTGCCGATGATCGATACGCAAATCATCGAGGTGCCGAATCCGAGCCATCCGTATGGCGTGCGCGGCGTCGGTGAAGTGCCGATCGTGGCGCCGCTCGCAGCGGTTGCGAACGCGGTGCGCGCGGCAACCGGAATTCGGATTCCGGATCTGCCGTTGTCGCCCCCGCGGGTTCTCGCCGCCCTGGAGGCCGCGAAAGCCTGAGGCGAACGCGTCCGTGGCCAAGGTGTTCTTCCCGGACCACCTGATGCAGCTTACCGCCGGTGTCAGGGAGCTCGAGGTTCACGCCGAGAGCTTCCGCGACCTGGTGGCGAAGCTCGAGCAGCTGTACCCGGGAATATCCAAGCTGTTGATTGGCAAGGTGGCGGTCGCGATCGACGGCGACATCATTCACGATCCGTTTCTCGACCCGGTCGGACCGGACTCGGAGGTGTACTTCCTTCACCGCATCGAGGGCGGCTGAGTCGGATCGTTAGGGATCATTGGACGCACGTGCAAAGGGGGCGGCGTGGCGCGTATAGCAATCATCGGTGCGGGCAGCCTGGTCTTCTCCAGCCGGCTGACAGCGGACATTCTTTCGTACCCGCATCTGCGCGACGCACATTTCGCGCTTGTCGACGTCGACAACGAACGTCTCGCATATGCCGGCCGGATCGTCGAACGCATCTGCCGCGATGGTGGCTACTCGCAGGCAACGTATTCGATGCATCGCGATCGAGCCAAAGCGCTCGACGGCGCCGACTATGTGATCATCAGCGTGCTGGTGGGCGGTTACGAAGCGATCGAGCGGGAGATCGACATACCGAAGCGCTACGGCGTCGATCAGGCGATCGGCGATACGTTGACGCCCGGCGGCATCATGCGTTGCCTGCGCACCCTTCCACAGTTGTTGGAAATCGGGCGCGACATCATGAAGTGCTGCCCGAGCGCCTGGGTGCTCAACTACACCAACCCGATGGCGATGTTGTGCTGGGGCATGAACGAAGCGCTACCCGGAATACGTCTGGTCGGGCTGTGTCATTCCGTTCAGCACACCACCGCGCAATGGGCGCACCGGCTCAAGGTGCCGCTCGAAGAAGTGGAGTTCGAGTGCGCTGGCCTGAACCATCAGGCGTGGATCTTCCGCTTCGACCACCGCGGCCGCGATCTGCTGCCTGCCATTCGCGAACTTGCGGTCGAACCGAGGCTCTGGCGCAAAGACACCTCTCGGATGGAGTACGTCAAACACTTCGGCTATCCGGTAACAGAGGCGAGCGGACACAACTCCGAGTATTCCGCGTGGTTCCGCAAACGTCCCGAGCTGATCGAGGCGTACTGTCCGGGCGGCAGCTGGAACGGCGGCTCAGGCTTCATCAAGGAACTGTACAACCGTCCGGATTGGCGCGAAGTCATGGAGAAGATGGCGGACGGCACCGAGCTCGTATCGCTGGAACGCAGCAACGAATACGGCAGCCAGATCGTCAGCGCGCTCGCCGGCGGCGAACCGGTGAAGATCTACGGCAACGTCATGAACGACGGCCACGTCGCCAACCTGCCCGACGGCGTGTGTGTCGAAGTGCCGTGCTCGGTCGATACGGACGGGATCAAAGCGCAAGCCGTCGGGGACATTCCCGCGCATCTTGCGGCCATCAACCAGACCCAGATCAACGTGCAGCGTCTCGCGGTGAAGGCCGCGCTCGAATCGGATCCGGAGATCGTCTTCCAGGCGATGGCGCTCGATCCCCTCACTGCAGCCGTTGGAACGCTCGACGAGATCAGAGAGATGACCGCTGAACTGCTGGCGGCGCACGCGCAATGGCTACCAGCGTTCAGCAACCGCAGGCTCGCGCCGAAACCTCGACTGGCCGGCCATGTCTGAGCTGGTCAACCTCGGTTCGTTCTGTATCGACTACGTGTACTCGGTGCCGTCGATCGTGCGGGTCGGCGAAACGTTGCTCGGAACGGGTCCGGTCCGTCACGCCGGCGGAAAGGGGCTGAATCAATCGCTTGCGGCGGCGCGTGCCGGCGCGACCGTTGCGCATTTCGGGCGCGTCGGTCTCGATGGAACGTGGCTGACCGACATGCTGGCGGAGGCGGGTGTCGATGTCGCCGGCGTGCACTGTTGCGAATCGCACCCGACGGGCCACGCGATGATTCAGGTGGGTGCGCACGGTGAAAACGCGATCGTCATCGTGGCCGGCGCAAATCATCACATCCAGCCGGATGACGTGGCGCGAGCCATCGCACGCGTCGGCCGTGACGGTTGGCTTCTGATGCAGAACGAGATCAACGACATCGACGACGTGCTCGCCGAAGCGAGACGCGCCGAAATCCGCGTTGCCTTGAACATCGCGCCGGTCGACGGGCGTGAAGCCAGCTATGGAATCGACGCGGTCGAACTGCTGCTGTTGAACGAACTCGAAGCCGCGGTGCTGGTGCACGAGACCGACCCGCACCGCGCGTTGGAACGGCTCACGCGCGAACGTCCAAACCAGCACGTCGTCGTGACGCTCGGCGCGCACGGCGTGCTGTACGGACGCGGCCACGAACGGATCTGGTTGCCGGCGTTCGAAGTGACGGCAGTCGATGAAACGGGTGCGGGCGATGCGTTCATTGGTCACCTGATGGCGGCCTGGTTCGAGAACATGCCGGTGCGGGACCGCTTGTTGCGGGCGAGTGCCGCAGGCGCGCTCGCGGTGTGTTCGCCGGGCGCCGCGCAAGCCATTCCGAATGCGGCGATGGTGCAGTCGTTTCTCGCCGCGCACCAATGACCGACTGGTCGCGCGAGTTCCGCGCGCGGTTCGACGGTGCGCCGCAACTGTTCTGGGCGCCCGGGCGCGTCAACCTGATCGGCGATCACATCGATTACTGCGGGGGGCCCGTGCTGCCGATGCCGATCCAGTTCGGCACTTCTGTCGCGGTGCGCCTGACCGACAGCGGTCTGGTTCGAGCCAAGAGCATGAACGATTCCGAGCCGATCGAGTTCCGGATCGGCGCGCCCGTGGCACTACCACACGGATCCTGGGGCCGCTTCGTCGAAGGTGCGATCAGCGTGCTGGCCCACGAGGGCGTGCGGATCGGGGGCGCCGACATCCTCGTGGGCGGGGACATTCCGGGCAGCGGGTTGTCGAGCTCCGCATCGCTGACCGTGGGGCTGATTTACGCGTTCTCGCACGCGGTGAATCGACCGCTCGCACCGCTGCAGCTCGCGCTTTCGGCGCAACGCGTCGAACACGAGTTCGTCGGTGTTCAGTGCGGCCTCATGGATCAGGCGGTGATCGCGCTCGCGCAGCCGGGCGCTGCGCTGTTGTTCGACTGTTCCAATCATCGTCATCGCCCGATTGTGCTGAACGACACCGCGGTGCGGTTCGTCGTCGTCGATACGGGACGGGCGCGTCAACTGGTCGATTCGGCGTACAACGCCCGGTTCGCGGAAACGCGCGCCGCGGCAGGGTCGCTGGGCGTGGAGCATCGGCTGTTCGCCACCCTCGATGTCGGCGAGTTCGAATCGCGTTGCACGCGCATTCTCGATCCGGTGGTGCAGCGCCGCGCGCGCCACGTCGTGAGCGAGTCAGCACGCGTCGCACGTGTCGCAGCGGCGCTCGAAGCGCGTGACTGGCCGATGCTCGGCCGTGCACTGTCGCAAAGCCACGCCTCGTTGCGCGACGACTATGAAGTGAGCTGCACGGAGCTCGACGCGCTCGCGGAAGCGCTGGAGAGCCAACCCGGCTGCTATGGCGCGCGCATGACCGGCGCCGGATTCGGCGGCAGCGTCGTGGCGTTGGTCGATGCCGAATGTGTCGATTCCGTGCTGGGTAGTGCATCTGCGACGTACCGGCAGAGATTCGGAAGCACGCCGCGCGCGTTCGTTGCCGAATCGCTCGGCGGCGTGAGATCGGTCGATGGCTGAACGGCGCCACAATCCACTGACCGGCGATTGGGTGATCGTTTCACCGGGTCGCGCCAATCGGCCATGGCAAGGCAGTGAAGAAAAGGACCCTGCGCCGGCGTCGAACCGTTGGGAACCCGACTGCTATCTCTGTCCGCGCAACACTCGAACCAGCGGCATCGTCAATCCCGACTACCGCGGCCCGTTTGCATTCGACAACGATTTCCCGGCGCTGGACGCGGTGGCACATCACTTCGATGGGAACGAGCCGCTGCTGAGGGCCGAATCGATCACCGGCCGGTGTCGCGTGCTGTGTTATTCGGAACACCACGACGCGACGCTCGCATCGTTGTCCGCGCGCGAACTCGACGGCGTAGTCGAGCTCTGGCGCGCCGAGTCGGCGCACTTGCGCAACGAGAACGCGTGGGTGCAGATCTTCGAGAACAAGGGCGCGTTAATGGGCTGTTCGAGCCCGCATCCGCACGGACAGGTGTGGGCCACGTCGACGGTGCCGACGCTGGCAGCGCGGGAGGATGAGGCACAACGCGCGTATGCATCCGCCGGTGGATCTACCTCCATCATGCTGCTCGATTACGCCCGCCGCGAGCTGTCACTCGGCATGCGTATCGTTGCGCAGACGGAGCGCTGGATCGCCGTCGTACCGTATTGGGCGGCATGGCCGTTCGAAACGCTGGTGCTGCCGCTCGAGCACCGCCGCGGTTTCGAAGACCTCGATGCGGACGATGGCACGGAACTCGCGCGACTACTCGCGCAGCTGCTGCCGGCCTACGACCGGCTGTTTGATGTGTCGTTCCCGTACTCGATGGGATGGCATGGACGCGGTCGCGACCACGGCCCCCATTGGCAACTGCACGCACACGTGTATCCGCCGTTACTGCGCTCGGCGGTGCGCAAGTTCATGGTCGGTTTCGAAATGCTGGCCGAGGCGCAACGCGATCTGACGCCAGAGGAGGCGGCGGCGCGACTGCGTCAACTCGTTAGACCCTGAAGTCGATCCGCAGCACGTCGGAAAGCTCCGCAATCGCCTGATCTTCGGACGACACCTTGATCGTGGTCATGCCGAGTTCTTTGGCCGGCTTCAGGTTGATACCAAGATCGTCGAGAAAAACAGCCTGGTTCGGCTTGATGCGCAGGCGTTCGCACGCACGCAGGTAGAACGCAGGGTTCGGCTTCCGGATCCCTTCCTTGCTGGACTCGAGCACGAGGTCGAACAGTTCCATCACCCGCTGCATCTCGCTGGCGCGTTCGGTCGTTCGCGCCATCCCCGGCCCCTCACCGGACTTCACGTTGTTCGTTAGGCAGGCAACCTTGAAACGCTGTTTGCACGTGGTCAGCACCTGGACCATGCGGGGACGCAGATCGCCCGACAGCAGTTCAATCACCGACTGGCCGCGCACGGGATGCCCCGCGGCCCGGCTCTCGGCCTCGAATTCGGCATCGAACTGCGCGAGCGAAATGGCGCTCGACTCGAGCCTAGCCCACGCGTTGTGTTCCGGGTTCGTCGCGTTGATGCCGCGAATGAAGTCTTTCGGAATGCCCTGTTCCGCCTCGAACCGGTTGAACGCATCGAACGGGCTCGTCGTCAGCACGCCACCAAAGTCCCACAGCACCGCTTGAATCATCTAATTCGCCTCGCATTAAAAGCTGTAGTAACCGCCGTCGATCAGGAACGTGTCGGCTGTGTGGTAGGCGCTCGCGTCGCTCATGATGTAAACGGCGATCGCCGCAAAATCTTCCGGGCGTCCCCAGCGGCGCGCCGGTATCCGCTTCATCACGCTGTCTACGAACTTGCCGTAGCCGAATGCGGGTGCAGTCATCGCCGTTTCGATCCAGCCCGGCAGGATCGTGTGGGCCGTCACGCCGTACCGCGCATACTCGACCGCGAGCGCCTTGATCATCGACACGAGCGCGCCTTTGGTCGCAGCGTAGTGTTCACCGCGCGCCTGTCCCGAAATGGCCGCGAGGCTGGCGGTTGCGACGAGACGTCCGCCCAGATCGCCCGCCTCACCGCGCTGGCGCATGTGGTGTGCAGCGTGACGGAAGGTGTGATACGTGCCGTCGAGGTTCACCGACATTACGCGACGCCACTCGTCGAACGGCATCTGGTCGAATGCCTGGCCGCGCCCCCCGATACCGGCGTTGGCAAAGCAACCGTCTACACGACCATGCATTTCCAGCGCAGCGCCGAAGGCCGTTGCAACAGCATCCCCATCCGCAACGTCACAGATGTGCGCCGATACGCGGGTTCCGTATCCGGCGAGGCGTTCCACGGCAGCCTCGTTCTTTTCGCGATTGGTTCCCCAGATGCAGACGTCGCCACCCGCTTGTGCAATGCCTTCGGCCATGCCGAGCCCTATGCCGCTGTTGCCGCCGGTAATCAACGCAACCTTGCCCGTCAGATCGAAGGGTGCAAATGCCATGTCATCCTCTGTTTCAGTACCGCTGGTCGACCAGGAAGGCATTGATCTGCCGTGCCAGCTCCGCCGGTTGGTCGAAATCCACCAGATGTCCGGCCGCCGCGACCGTGTGTGTTACAACAGGCCCGCCAAGGCGCGTCGCGAAGCGTTGCTGATACGACGCCGGAATCACCCGATCGTTGGCGCCGTTCACGAGGAGCGTCGGCTGGCGCACCCGATACAACCGTTTCGCGATGCCGGTATTTCCCATCGGAAACAGGAAACGCGCGGCCGCTTCCATCGCGCGCGTCAGATAGATTCCCCATTCGACGGGGTCTTCGCCGGCCGGAATTTCCCACAGACGCGTCCAATTTTCCGGCGAGTTGCAGAGCAGCGCTGGCAGCACGTCAGGCCCCGGCCGCTGCGCCCAGATGTCGGTCGTCGGATCGGTGTCGTCATACATGCCGAACGGCGCCACCAGCACGAGACGTCGAACGCGTTCAGGTGCCAGTCCCGCAACTTCGGCCGATAGCGGTGCCGAAACTGAACTCGCGACAACGTCGACGGGCGCTTCGCGCAACGCTTCCAGCAGTTCGAGCGTTGCCACCACCCATTCGTGATAGTCGTCGAGATGCCGGAAGTCCGGTGCGCCCGGAAACCCGGGAAGCGAAGGCGCGATCACACGGTGCGTGGTCGACAACGCATCGAGAAACGGCGACCACTTCGGCAGTCCGCCGATTCCCGCGAGATACACGACCGGCGAACCTGCACCGGCTTCGAGCACGCGACACGGATGGCCGGCGACGGTGACCGACGACGACTTGACCTGCGCCATCAAGCCACCGCTCGCGGAACCGCGCGCGTCGGTAACGGTTTGGGCCACCAGCGGTCTTCGTACTGATCGTCGAAGAGGTCGCGCAACTGCGGCAACACGTGCTCGGCATACAACTGGGTGTTGTAGCGCACGAGGTCGGATTCCATGTTGCCGAACTGGAGCAGCAGCATCAGGTGACCGACGTTCAGGTTGACGCACACTTCGCGCAGCTTCTCGGCGACCTCGTCGGGGCTGCCGATGATGACGTAGCCGGCATCGACGATGTCGTCCCACGTGCGTGCGGAGGCCCCGGCCGCCGCCGCCGCGCGGGCTTGTGCGGCGGCCTGCGCAACCTGCGATTGAACGCGCGCGCGAATCGTTGCTTCGCTTTGGTAACCGGGGGGAGACGCGAAGCGCGGATCCACGTGCAGACAACGGCCATAGAAATACTCGGCTGGCGCTTTGTACAACCGGTAAGCCTCTTCCCGCGTTTCCGCCACGCCGACGAACTGCAGGAAACCCGCGCGATACGGATTGCGGTCTTTACCGAGCCGGCGCATCTCTTCCCAGAACCCTTTCATGGTCGCTTCGCCGGCCTTGTAGCCGAAGTACGACAGGTAGCAGTACACGTAGTCCATTTCGGCGCACCATTGCCACGTCTCGACCGAACCTCCGCCCGGAATCCACACGGGCGGGTGCGGCTTCTGTACTGGGCGCGGCCACACGTTGACGTAGCGCAGCTGGTTGTAGCGGCCGTTGAACGAGAACGTCTCCGGCGTGGTCCACGCCTTCATCACGATGTCGTGCGCTTCGAGGTAACGGTCGCGCAGTTTGCTCGGGTTCTGACCATAGGCGAACACGGTGTCCATCGGCGTACCGACCGGGAATCCCGCGATGAGGCGACCACCGGACATGCAGTCGAGCATTGCGAACTCTTCGGCCACGCGCGTCGGCGGGTTGTACAGCGCGAGCGAGTTGCCCATCACGCAGATCATCGGTGCGTTCGTTCGGCGCGTCAGCGAGGCCGCGATGAGATTCGGCGACGGCATCAGTCCATAGCCGTTCTGATGATGTTCGTTGCAGCACACACCGTCGAAGCCGACTTCGCCCGCGTATTCGAGTTCGTCCAGATACTCATGGTAGTGTTCGTGCACGCGTGCACCGTCGAGCAGACGCGAATCGATGTCGACCCAAACCGACGGATGCGTCTCGCGAAAGTCGTCGGGAAGATCCTTGTAAGGCATCAGATGGAACCAGAGGTTCTTCATGGTGTGCTCACGTCGCGGAATCGAGACATGGTAGAGGATTAATCGGACCGGTCCAATTGGACGCAGCGGGGGAGGTTGTCGTGGACATTCAAGGTGGAGTCGCGATCGTCACGGGGTCGTCGTCGGGCGTCGGCGCGGCCTGCGCGCGCCAACTGGCAGAGCGCGGTTGCAACGTGGTGATCAACTATTCGAAGAGCGAGGCGGGCGCACGCGAAACCGAAGCGGCTTGTCGCGCATACGGTGTGGAAACGCTCGTGGTGCGCGGCGACGTGGCGAACGACGCCGACTGCCGTCGGCTTGCAGCTTCCGCCGATGAAAAGTGGGGACGCATCGATGCGCTCGTGAACAACGCGGGCACTACGAAATTCTGCGCGCACAACGATCTCGAAGGACTCAGCAAACAGGACTTCCTGGACATTTATTCGGTGAACACCGTGGGTGCTTTTCAGATGACCCGCGCGGTGCAGCCCGCCATGAAGCGCGGCGGGCGTGGCAGCATCGTCAACGTGGCGTCGATCGCGGCGGTGATGGGTGTCGGCAGTTCCATAGCGTATGCAGCATCGAAAGGTGCAATGGTGACGATGACGCTGTCGCTGGCGAGAGCGTTAGGCCCGGAGATTCGGGTGAACGCGGTGTGCCCGGGTTTCATTCAGGGCGAGTGGCTAAAGAGCGGCATGGGCGCGGAGAACTACGAGCGAACGAAGAAGTTCCTGGAGGAAACCACGCCGCTGCGTCTGACGACCACACCGGACACCGTGGCCGAAGCGATTCTGTACTTCGTCGCCGGCGCTGACGTGGTGACCGGCGAAACCCTCATTCTGGACGGGGGCATGCATCTGCAGACCGCGCCGTTGGGGCGTCGTTAGCGCTCAGGCGTCGGGCTTCAGCGTTCCGAACGTGCCTTTCGGCAGATGCCGGATGTCCTTTCCTTCTACCAGGTAGAGGACGTACTCGGAGATATTCTTGGCGTGGTCGCCGATTCTCTCGAGTGAGCGGGCCACCCAGATCAGATGCAGATCGCGTTCGACCGCGTCTGGGTTCTCGGTCATCGAGTTCGCCAACAGCTGGATTACGGCGCGATATTCTTCGTCCACCTGCTTGTCGGCCGCTATCAGATCCAGCGCCTCTTTCGTGTCGAGGCGCGCCAACGCGTCGAGTGCCCGCGACACCATCGTCGTGGACAGCTGCCCCAGCCGCGCCGTTTCGCCGTACAGGTTCTTCTGGTAGTCGAGGTTCGACAGTTCGCGCGCCATTTTGGCGATGCGGTTGGCCTCGTCGCCGATCCGTTCGAGGTCCGTGCTCGATTTCATTACCGTTACGAGCAGCCGCAGATCGGTGGCGGTGGGCTGACGGCGGGCGATGATGTGAATGCACTGTTCGTCGAGCGTCACCTCGAAGCGATTGACCTCGTGATCGCGGGCCGACACTTTGGCCGCAAGTTCCGCGTCGTAAGTCGAGATCGCTTTGATTGCATCACGCAGCTGCTGCTCAACCATGCCGCCCATTTCCATCAGGCGGCGTCGGACGATCTCCAACTCTGCGTCGTACTGTTCCGAGATGTGCCGACTCAATTGATGCATCTCCATTGCCTCGCTGAACTCTACTAGCTTGATTAGCCGTCGAACAGATATTCAAACCTATTACAGGCAGCGCTCGCGAACCTCGACGTCCGTCACGTCGTCGCGACCGAATTCTGGGGAAAAACACAGTAGAACAAGCTGCCCCTGTTCAATTCGCTCTGGACGCCGAGCGTCGCGTCGTGGCGTTTCAGAACGTGCTTCACGATCGCGAGTCCGAGGCCGGTGCCGCCGCGCGCGCGGGAACCCGACAGATCGACGCGGTAGAAGCGCTCGGTGATTCGAGTCAGGTGCTGCGCTGGGATCCCCATGCCGTGGTCTTCCACCTCGAACCGGGGACCGGCTTGAGTCGCGAACCAGCGCACGAGAATGTCTCCACCGTCCGGACTGTAACGAACGGCATTGCCGACCAGATTTGAAAACGCACTGTGCAGTTCGAACTCGCTGCCGCGCAGCCGCAACGCGGGATCGGCCTCGAGCGTAATCCGGTGTCGTCCGTCGGAAATCTGGCGGGCTTCCGCGACGATCGACTCGAGCATCGGTGCAACCGCCACGATGTCGACATCCGTTTGCGACGGTTTCGGACTCGATTCGAGGCGCGTCAGCAACAGAAGGTCGTCTACCAGGACTTTCATGCGCTTTGCCGGCGAACCCAGACGCGTGATCAGTGCGCGAAGCTGTTCCTGATCGAGAGACTCGTCGTGGTCGAGCGACTCGAGATATCCGAGGATCACCGTCAACGGCGTGCGCAGCTCATGCGAAACGTTGGCGACGAAATCCTGCCGCATGCTCAGCAGGCGGTTCAGCTGCGACACATCGCGCGCCAGTATCAGCATCCGCGTTTCGTCGATGTCGATCCTGCGCACCTCGAGTTGCAGGTCGGAGTGCGTAGCGGTGATTTCCACCAGACCCTCCGCGGCCTGTCCGTTCACCAGCGATGCAATCTCGGGATTGCGCACCAACGACACGAAGTTCTGGCCGACGTCGCGCGCCGACAGTCCCAGGAGTGTCTGGGCAGCCAGATTGAACATGTCGATCTCACCATTGCGCTTAATGAGTACTGCGCCGTCGGGCAACGCTTCAGTCGCCGACCGCACATAGCGCAGGCGAGTGGTGAGACGTCGGATCCGCGAACGCAGGAGGCGCAGCGAGCGGAACACACGGACCGTCGGCTCCTGCCACAGCTCCACGGTGTTGTCGGGTCGCCGCATCGGATGTCGGGACCACTGGCGCATCCGCACGAATTCGCGCGCGTGCGGCATCATCCAGAAAATCAGACCGACGATGACCGCCGTGCCCCAGAAATGGGTCGCGGCGCCAGCCACGAGCACCGCGCCCGTCACGACACCGGTCCGGATCAGTTCGCCTTTGAGGCCGGGAATCACGCCAGCGAATCGAACGCCGCGGGCGCGAGCCGATAACCGACGCCGCGTACGGTCTCCACCAACGCATCGAGACGGAATGGCTTCAGTGCGCGTCGAAGCCGCAGGACGTGCACGTCGACGGTGCGCTCTTCGACGTATACCGAACGACCCCAGACGCGATCGAGCAATTGCGCACGATCGAACGCCCTATCGGGGTGTTGCATGAGAAACGTCAGCAACCGGAATTCGGTCGGGCCGAGGTGAATCGGCGTTTCGGCGTACATCAGGCGGTGGCTCTTCAGGTCTACCGTCAGCGGGCCGATGCTGAGTCGACCGTCGACTGCGCCGCCGGCGCGCCGTTGCAACGCGCGGATCCGCGCGATCAGTTCGCGTGGCGAAAACGGTTTCGTCAGGTAGTCGTCGACGCCGGAGTCGAAGCCCTTCAGTTTGTCCGCTTCCTCACCGCGCGCGGTCAGCATGATCATCGGCAGGTCGGCGAACAGTTCGTCGCGACGCAACCGGCGCGCCAGGTCGATGCCGCTCGCACCGGGCAACATCCAATCGATGACCGCGACGGCGGGCATCGGACCATCCAGCAGCTGAAGCGCTTCCTCGGCACTACCTGCACCGAGCGTGTTGAAGCCCGCCCGATTCAGCGCAAACGTCAGCATGTCGCGGATTTCAGGTTCGTCCTCCACCAGCAAGACGGTTTGCGTTGTCATTGCATGCGTCCGTGGGTCACCGTGATCGCGGGATCTGCCGTTCGTATTCTCACAGGTGATCGACTCAGAATCGACTCTCCAGCGGGTTGGCGCGATGCCGGCCAGTGTCGTTGGCGAAAGTTATGGATTTATGACGCAGCGCTCCGCGCGAGGCCCATGGACGCATCCGTGACCTCTGTATAGGCTCTCTTCCCATTACTGCAGGCGGAGAAGAGCATGGGTCAGACCAAACAGTTGCGCGCAATCGACGGCTTCGCGTTCGGCGCGTACGAAGCGACGCCGAGTTCGAAACCACGCGGCGGCATCGTGGTGATTCAGGAGATCTTCGGCGTCAATTCACACATCCGTAACGTCGCCGACGGATACGCGGCCGCCGGATACGCGGCGATCGCGCCGCAGATCTTCGATCGTGTCGAACGCAACGTGGAGCTTGGTTACGAGCCGACGGACATGACACGCGGCGTGGAGATCGCGCGCGGCAAGCTGAAGATGGAGCAGACGCTGCAGGATCTGCAGGCGGCGATCGACGACGCAAAGCGCTTCGGCAAGGTGGGTGTGGTCGGCTACTGCTTTGGCGGCTTGATGGCGTGGCTCGCGGCGTGCGAACTGAACGGCGTGAGCGCCGTCGTGTCGTACTACGGCGGGGGCGTGGCGAGCCAGCTCGACCGGAAGCCGCGCTGCCCCGTGATGATGCACTTCGGCGACAAAGACGCGCACATCCCACTGAGCGACGTGGACAAGGTGCGGAAGGCGCACCCGGGCGTGAACGTCAACGTCTACGCGGCGGATCACGGCTTCAACTGCGACCATCGCGCCAGTTACGACGCGGCTGCGGCAAAGCTCGCGCTCAGCCGCAGCCTCGATTTCTTTGCGAAGAACGTCGGCTGAAGGAGCACTCGTGTTCACCGGCATCGTGCAGGGGCTCTGTCGTGTCGCAACGATCACGGACGAACCGGGTCTGCGCCGTCTCCAGGTCCAGCTCGGCGGCCTCGCGGAGGGTCTGCAGACGGGCGCATCGGTAGCGGTAAACGGCACGTGCCTGACGGCGACGTTCATCGAGAATGGGCGAGTCGGGTTCGACGTCATTCGCGAATCGGTCGACCGATCCAACCTCGGCAAGCTGGCGGTTGGCGATCGGGTGAATGTCGAGCGTTCTCTCAAGTTCGGCGACGAGATCGGCGGACACGTGCTGTCCGGCCACGTCGCTGACGTCGTCACGGTGGCGCAGATCGACACTGGACCGCGCGAACGCACCATCTGGTTCGACGTGCCGCGTCAGTGGCTCGCGTTCCTGTTCCACAAGGGGTTCGTCGCGCTCGATGGCGCCAGCCTCACGATCGCTGCGATCGATCGCGAGCGCGGACGGATCTCCGTCAGCCTGATTCCCGAAACGATCGAACGCACGACGCTCGGGAGGGTCGTGGTCGGGGATCGCGTGAATCTCGAGATCGACGTACAGACGCAAACGATCGTGTCGACCGTGGAGCGTCTGTTGAACGATCCGGACTGGCGCCGACAGCTACGCGCCTGACGCGCGACGCGGAAGCCTTCTCCGGATCAGGTCGGCTGGCGGTGCAGCTGCCGCAGGTTGCCGATCACCGCTTCGAGCGCGCGATCGAACACCTGCGACTCGTCGAGAATCGTGGTCGACTTGCGCTTCAACTCGATCGCGAGTGCCATGCGCGAGCGTTCCGCAACCTTCATACCGCGGCGATTGACGAAGATGTACTTACTGCCCGGCTGAACGATTGCGGCCAGCTTGCAACGCATCTTCTGTCCGTCGTCGTGCGTCATTTCGACCCAGACGCCTTCGGTCAGCCGGTTGATCTCGCGTACCATCTCCGGTTCCGGCTCGACCGTTTCCACCGGCTCGACTTCGCCGGGACCGGTCAGCACGATCTCTTCCATTACCGGCAATTCGGGCGCTTCGGCATGGGGACGATCATCCTCGAGGAATGCGCGATCCGAGTTCGAAATGTCCGTGAGGCGATCGCGGAGGGCGGTCAGCGTCGCTTCGATCTCGGGCCCACTGAGGCCGAGCACCTCCATCCCTTGTTCGACTCGATCTAACAATCGCGGTCGGGCGCGATCGCGCTCCTCGATATCGGCGAGCGCGTCGAGCGGTTGGACGCTCCACAGCAGGTCGTCGAACGTCTGCACGGCGTCGGCCCACTCACCGGCTTCGTCGCCGTGGCGCACGCAGAGATATACGAGCACGCGACTCCATGTGTCACTGATGAAGTGACCGATCTCCGGAGGCAGCCTCAGTCCGCTGGCCTTCTGGTTCACCAGCCGCTCCACCGTCTGCTTCGCAGAAATGGTCTTGGCACGACCGGCTTCCACTTCCTTCACGCGCTGTTCCACGATCTGAACGCGGTGATGGTCCTGCTGCACAAAGTTGCGCAGTTCGGTGACCAGGGTGCCGAAGATTTCCGGGTCGTCGCTGAAGTTGTTCAAGACGCGCAACACGACCGACTCGATCTTGTTGTATAGCGCGTCGCGCTTGAGTTCGGCGCTGCCACTCCAGCCGATGCCTGCGCTCGACAGTTCGTTCAACAGCTGACGTGCCGGATGGCTTGTGCGGTTGAAGAATGTCTTGTCGAGAATCGCCACCTTCAACATCGGAATCTGCAACCGACCAATCAGCGCCTTCATCGGAATGGCAAGGTTGCGGTCGTTGAGAATGTAGTCGAACAGCATGCCGACGAGATTCACCGTGTCTTCGTCGGTGCGGCCCATTGAACCCGCTGGAGCGCCGGTCACGTCCGGCGCGCGGGCCAGCACCAACTGCCGCAAGTCGATCGCGACGGGGACGTGGTCGATGTCGATCGGTTCAGTGCTTGCGGCGCTTTGAACGACCGACAACACACTCATCAGTTCTGGTGTGGTGATGATCGGGCCGACGGGACCCGCATACTGGCCGCCGCCGATCGCACCCGAGCCCGAATAACCACCGGTCTGCCCACCACCGTGACCGGGTTGCGCCGCAAGCAGTTGCTGTAACACCGTGAAATCGCTGTCGCCTCCCGCGCCGCCAATCCCGGAGCCGTGGAGCGCGGACGTGGCGCCGCCGTGGCCGGTACTGCGTCCGCCATCACCGGCGTGACGACCCTGGCCGCCATGACCCGCCAGCTGCGCGCCATGAGTACCCGCGGCCGCGGGTGGTCTTGCCGATGGATGGGCGTGGGTGCTCGCATCACGTTTCATCACGTTACGCAGATCCGGCAAGACGCCTGCTTCCGCGAGCAGCCGGTTCGCGTCTTCGTAGGTCTGGCCGAGATGTTCCATGACGAATCGTTCGAACAGCTTCAGCAGAACGATGCGCACTCTGATGTCGATCTCGATGCAGCTCGTCGCTCCGACGAAAGCTGCGCCCAACTGATGCGGACCGAGCGGGTTCATGCGCTCAGTGACGGTCCGGTGGGTACACAGCGCATCGATGCGGCGGGTCAACTGCATGACCGGCAGAGAGAACTGGCTGGTGACCTTCGAAACGATGCCTGCAACCGCGACGGCAATTTCGAGATCGTCGTCCTTTAGCAGCGACATGCTGTCGACCGCGGTTTCGAAGTCCGGGAACTCGTCCTCTTCAACTTGCGTCGGTTCGTACAGCGCTTCGAAGCTCGCATACATGCGCTGCCCGAACTCGGTGCTGATGCGCTTGCGCTGCACGCGGATTTCGCGCATCGAGTCGAAGTACATGTGCTGGTCGCCGTCGTTGCGCGACCGATCTGCCATCTCGAACAGCACATCGTCGGCGTTGTTGAACAGCGTCGTGAGGAGGCCGCTCAGCGCGCGGCGGGCGGTCTGGCGCACCGAATGGAGAATCGGCGGCAGCGTGTGGGTGCTGCGTCCGGCAGCATTGGCAGGTGCCTTCAACGGCACCACTTTTGAGGACTGCGTCACTGCCTGTGTCTCCCACATCTATGCGTCCATTACAGCATCGAGTCGCTCGAAGGGGCGGGATGCGGGTGGGAGTCCGACGGAGACGCGGATCACAGAACCGGTCTGACGCCGCTCCACCAATCACCGATCAATGCAGGAAAATTCCTGTGCCTTTGACGATCAGCGCGCGCTCGCCTGAGCGTGGTGCTCGCGCCAATCCATGATGTCGGTCGCAGCGCCGGACTTCAGCTGTACACCGATGATCCAGCCGTCGCGGCCGTTTTCGTCGGGATCGTTCGCCGGGCGAGTCCACCGCACTTCGCCCGCGAGGAAGAACTTCCCCGGACGGCTGCGAATGTCGACCCACAGGTCGAGCAATGCGCCAGTCGGAATGACCGCATCCGTCCGGAACTGAATACCGCCGACCGAGAGGTTGATCGCGGTGCAGGAGACGGTCGTGCCAACCAGGTCCGGGTCGGCCGCCGAGAGCACGACCTGTACGAACAGGCGATCGTCGCTCTCGATCCGGGCATGCATCCGCTTGTCGTCGCGGTTACGCGATGGGCGGTTGCGCAACCGGTCACGGGCGCTGTTCAGCTCAATCACGTTGGAATCTCTCATGATGTCGGTTCAATTCTGATTGCACTGCTGAGCAGGGAGCGAGAATCGTGCCAGCTCGGGTAGAGCGGAGTTAACAGACAATAAATCAATGATATGGGACACTTATATCGAAACAACTCAAATCCAGATTCAGCCATGTTCCTGGTCGATATTCGGTGGCAAGTGACGAAATTTAGCACCACCACCTATATACTCGCGCCGCTTCAATCGTGCCGCGGTCATCATGCTCCGGGCTTCTTTCGTCGAGCAACTCAGAACCTCTGAGAAAACCAATTCGTCCCTCGTCTGCGTCGGTCTCGATCCGCTTCCGGACATGATGCCGTCGGGATTCGACAAGGCTGAAGGCGTTCTCGCATTCTGTCGGCGCATCGTAGACGCAACGGCCGACCTGGTCAGCGCCTTCAAACCCCAAGCGGCGCATTTCGGCGCTTTGGGTGCGGAGCGCGAGCTGGCCGCGCTGATCGACTACATCCACTCGAGTCATCCCGCGGTGCCAGTCGTCCTCGATGCGAAACGTGGGGACGTCGGCGCCACCGCGGAGCGTTACGCGATTGAAGTGTTCGATCGCTATGGCGCCGACGCGGTCACTGTGAATCCTTACCTCGGACCGGAAAGCTTGCGGCCGTTTCTCAAACGGACCGACAGAGGGGTCTTCATTCTCTGCCGCACCAGTAATCCGGAGAACGCCTGGCTGCAGAACCACCCCGATGACGATCCGGCATTCCTGCGAGTCGCCCGTGCGGCCGCCGAGTGGAACGTAGACGGCAACGTGATGCTCGTGGTTGGGGCGACGTACCCAGGGGAACTCCGGCTCGTCCGGGATGCAGTGGGGGAGATGTCGTTGCTCGTTCCCGGCGTCGGTGCTCAAGGCGGCGACGTCGAAGCCGCCGTCCTCGCCGGTATCAATTCGAGCAAGTCGGGTCTGGTGGTCAACGCATCACGCAGCGTTCTCTATGCGTCGCGGGGCTCCGACTTCGAGGTAGCTGCACGCGCCGCTGTGATTTCGTTACGTAACGAGATCAATCGGGTGCGTGGTGTCGACTTGTAATCACCTTCGCCGCGATCCGAAGATCGACATACACTTTCGTCGGCCGATCATCCTGCGCTACCGACAATTACAAAGGTCTCCAGCTGTATCAAAAACGCTGCGATACACTGCCGACATTCCGGGAGACTCGTTAGGGTCGAGTGACTGACCCATCCAAGGCCGAGTTGTGCGCAGGGAGTCGCAATCTCCAAGATTGGCTCCCGGATGAAGCGCGTGCCGCACTAACAAATATTCAGCGGCGCGCAGATTGCCGACGGTGGGGGACGAGGAGCACACGGGGTGACGCCAGACGCGGTTCTGCATCGATACCAGCAAGTGGTATCGGCACCTGTGGTCGACACCGCAGCGCTCCTTCGGCTTATCTCCACCGATGCGGACTTGTTGAATCGTTGGGTTACGAGTCTCGGAACCCGCGTCGAACCCGAAGCCATCAGTCGCGCAATGCATCACCTCGCGCCGGACTCGCTCGCCGCCATGGCGCGTGCCCAGGTATGGTCTGTGGTGCCATTGGGAAATGCGGCGCGCCTCGGCTTCGACCAGTGGCGCGGCGTGTTGCTCGCATCGTGCGTCGCCGAATCGCTCGTTCGCGAGGTGGGTTATCCGTACCCGGATGCCGCGCGTTTGCGAACGTTGCTGGCCAGTTCAGGCGTGCAGGTGTCGGGCGACGAACTGATGGCGGAACTGAGCGCGTTCCGCGGTGTTGCGCCGGAACTGCTCGTCGATGCGCACCCCTTGTTGCGCGCGTTTGCGGTCGCTGAATCGCTCGAACATCACAGCTCCGGTGCAGCCGCGCGCGATGCCGCGCTGCTGTTTGGTCTGGACGGTCCAGCATTCGACCGCATCCTCGACGCCAGCGAGCGCCGTTGCGCAGCTCTGATCGAAGGCGCCGGAGTTTCTGACGACGTCGACGACAGTTGGCTCGAAGCGCTCTGGGTACAGGCGCAGCTGGCGGCGTTCTCGAACGTGCTGGCACAACAGGTCGATGACAAGTCGCTTCATGAACTCGCCGCTATCGTGACGCGCGCTCTGTTCAGACACGTACCACGTTGCTTCTTCCGTACCGGAGACACTCTGGTGGCGGTCGGTGACGACGATCTCGCCGCATTGAAGATTCCGATGCAGTCAACCAGCAGCATCGCGCGCGTGTGGCGCGAGCAGCGCGCTGTGACAGTCGAAGAAGACGCTGGTGCAACCGTGGTCGATCGGCAGATTCTGCGTCGCCTGAGTACGGATCGGATGTACGTTGCGCCGCTCAGCGACGGTGACTCGCAAGTCGGAGTGCTGGCATTTCGATTGAGCGACGAAGATCCCGCGGAAGCGGTGCTCGCGATGAACGGCTATGCGATCGAACTCGGTCGTTGGCTCGGCGCGCTGCAGCGCGATGACGAACGGCGGCTCCGATTGCTGAGAGATTACCAGTCGAGCCACGAGAGACGTTTGCGAGAGATCGTCCACGAGGCCAATAACCCGCTCAGCATCATCCACAACTACCTGCACATTCTCGAGCTGCGTCTCAAGGACCATCCCGAAACGCACGAACAACTACGATTGATCGCAGGCGAGATCCGGCGAACGGCCGCGATCTTCAAACGTGTCGTCGAGTTCCCACCACTGTCGGTGACCAGTGCAGAGAAACCCGACGTCCGTGTTCAGCGGGTCGATCTCAACGACATTGCACGAAACGTCATTGAACTCAGTCGCGGCAGAGCGGAGTCGGCTCGCGTCGACGTCACGCTAACGCTCTTCGAGGGGGGCGTGCCCGTAGTGTCCGATCGCGACCGCATCATTCAGGTGATGACCAACCTCGTTCGCAACGCGATCGAAGCGATGAGCGAAGGTGGCGCACTGCACGTCGCCACCTTCAGCGGTGTCTACCGGGCGGGCCGTGCCGGAGTCGAGTTCAGCATACGCGACGAAGGTCCGGGCCTACCGGCAATGGTTCTGGAGCGCCTCTATGAACCGAAGACATCCAGCAAAGGCGGGGACCATGCGGGGCTCGGTCTGCACATCACGGCGCGGCTCGTGACGGAACTCGAAGGCGCCATCGACGTGCGCACTGCAGCCGGGCGCGGCACGGCGTTCTCGGTCTTCCTGCCGAACCTCGAGGTCTGACGGTCAACCGCCGGCATCGCGGATCATGTTCCGCGCTATTAGCGTCTGCTGGATCTGACTGGTGCCCTCGTAGATGCGGAACAACCGAACGTCGCGGTAGAAGCGCTCGATTCCGTATTCCTCCATATACCCAGCGCCGCCGAAGATCTGAACCGCACGGTCGGCAACGCGACCGACCATTTCGCTGGTGAAGAGCTTGCAGCAGGAAGCGAGCGTGGTAACCGGCTCCCCCGTATCGCGGCGCTTTGCCGCGTCGAGCACCATGCAGCGCCCCGCGTACGCCTCGGTTCGACTGTCGGCAAGCATCGCCTGAATCAGCTGGAACTGCGCGATTGGATTGCCGAACTGCTTTCGTTCGAGCGCGTAGTTCAAACTGTCGGCAATCAAGCGGTCCGCGCAGCCTACCGCCAGCGCGCTGATGTGCAGGCGCCCGCGGTCGAGCGTCTTCATCGCCGTGAGAAAACCCTTGTTCAGGTTTGCAGGTCCGCCTAGCAGAGCGGATTCCGGAACCCAACAATTCTCGAATATCACGTCGCAAACATGGGCGCCCTGCTGGCCCATTTTGCGGTTCTTCGGCCCCAGCGTGATTCCGTTGGCGCTCGCGTCTATGAGGAACGCCGACACACCTCTCGAGTCACGCGTGTTCGTATCGGTGCGTGCGAAGACGGTGAACAGCTGGGCCTGAGGCGCGTTCGTGATGAAGCGCTTGGTGCCGTCTATGACGTAACCGCCATCTCGCGCTCGCGCGACGGTTCTCAACGAACCCGCGTCTGAACCTGCCTCCGGTTCGGTCAGCGCGAACGAACCTATGATCTCGCCGCTCGCCATCTTCGGCAGGTAGTGTGACTTCTGTGCTTCAGTTCCGTCCATGACGAGCCCTTGCGACCCGATGCCGTTGTTAGTGCCGATGACCGACCTGAACGCTGGTGAGGTGCGCCCCAGTTCCATCACTACCTGGCATTCTTCGGACGAGTTCAGTCCGAGCCCACCGAACTCTTCGGGAATCGTCATCCCGAACAGACCCAACGCGCGCATTTCGGCCACGATCGTGTCGGGAATTCTGTCCTCGCGTGCGACCTGTGCTTCGAGCGGTACCAGGCGCTCACGGACGAATTTGCTCACCGTGTCGAGCAAGGCGTCGAGCGTCGTCTGGTCCAATGCCATCGGTGTCTCCCGTCGGGGCGGGCAGTCTAGTCAGAAGGGAAGGCACGAGCCAACGTTGCGGGACAGGAGGGTGTGCATTAGCCTTTCTGCCCGAAGTACGACCCGCCGAAACGAGGAAATCACGTGAGTAAAGACCGCGCCGGATTTGTCTGGGACGATCCGCTACTGCTCGAAGAGCAACTCTCCACTGACGAGCGCATGGTGCGCGACACCGCGAGAAACTACGCTCAAGACAAACTGATGCCGCGCGTTGTGAGCGCGAACCGTGAGGAACGCTTCGATCGCGAAATCATGAACGAGCTCGGCGCGCTCGGCATGCTCGGCGCGACGCTGCCGGCGAAGTACGGCTGCTCCGAAGTCAACTACGTCAGTTACGGCTTGATGGCGCGCGAAGTAGAGCGGGTCGATTCCGGGTACCGATCGGCGATGAGCGTCCAATCGTCGCTGGTGATGCATCCGATCCACGAATACGGTTCCGATGCGCAACGCGAGAAGTACCTGCCGAAGCTCGCGACCGGTGAGTGGGTCGGATGCTTCGGGCTAACGGAACCCGATCACGGCTCCGATCCCGGCAGCATGATCACGCGCGCGCAGCGCGTAGGCGACGGCTATGTCCTGAACGGCGCGAAGATGTGGATAACGAACTCGCCGATCGCCGACCTCGCGGTGGTGTGGGCAAAGCTCGACGGCGTGATCAGGGGCTTCGTCGTGGAGCGCGGCGTTCGCGGATTCAGCACGCCCAAGATCGAAGGCAAGATGAGCTTACGCGCCTCGATCACGGGAGAGATCGTGCTCGACAACGTACACGTGCCGACAGATGCATTGTTGCCCAACGCAAAAGGGCTGGCCGGTCCGTTCGGATGCTTGAATCGTGCGCGCTATGGCATCGCGTGGGGAGCGATGGGTGCGGCGGAGTTCTGTTGGCATGCGGCACGGACCTATACGCTCGAACGCAAGCAGTTCGGCCGTCCGCTCGCGGCCAACCAGCTGATCCAGAAGAAACTCGCCGATATGCAGACCGAAATCACTCTTGGTCTTCAAGCCTGTTTGCGTGCAGGGCGACTGCTGGACGAGGGGCGTTTGCCGATAGAGATCATCTCGCTGATCAAGCGCAACAATTGCGGCAAGGCGCTCGATGTCGCCCGTATGTCGCGCGACATGCATGGTGGCAACGGCATTTCGGACGAGTTTCACGTGATCCGCCACGTGATGAACCTCGAAACCGTGAACACCTACGAAGGCACGCACGACATCCATGCGCTGATTCTGGGTAGAGCGCAGACCGGCCTGCAGGCATTCACCGGCGAGTGATGTCACGCTGATGTCGGTCCGCTGCCCCCGCGGTATCGCGGCGAATGGAACGAGCGATATCACGGCGATATCGGAAAATGGACGTCTCGTGGAAGTCTGTGGGAACCCACGAGGCTGGCTTGTCGCGCGGAGGAGCCGGGCATAATTTGACTCTCCCCCTGCTGATCAAGGAAGTAAAGCAGGGCCAACAACTCTACTTGGGGGAGAGCAAATGATCCGAGTGTTGATCGTCGACGACCACCGTCTCGTGCGGATCGGTCTCACACGCATGCTCGCCGATGCGAAAGGGATGGTGATCGTCGGTGAAGCTGACTCCGGGGAGCGCGCGCTGGGGCTGGTACGCGAAACGAAGCCAAACGTCATTCTCATGGACCTGCGCATGCCGGGCATTGGCGGATTGGAGGCCACACGGCGACTTCAACGGATCGACGCCGGCATCCGTGTGCTCATCGTCACCGCGTGCGACACCGATCCGTATCCGGCGCAAGCAATGAAGGCGGGTGCCGCCGGCTACATCACGAAGGGCGCGAATGCGGCGGACCTGGAGCACGCGATCCGGCGGGTATTCCTCGGTCAACGGCACATGTCCGACGATGTCGCGCAGCAGGTGGCGCTGCGTTCGTTCGATACGGTGCCGGAGTGTCCGTTCGATCAGCTCTCCAATCGCGAAATGCAGATCACCCTGATGGTAGTCGGTTGCCGGAAGGTGCAGCAGATCTCGCGCGATCTGCACCTCAGCCCGAAAACCGTGAACAGCTATCGATACCGCATCTTCGAAAAGCTGAACGTGACGAGCGACGTCGAACTCGCGCTGCTTGCGGTGCGTCATGGCGTCATCGAGGGCAACCGGGCTTCGCCCGCACCGCAAGCATGCGAACCCGTTGATGCGGAAGCGGAACGGATGCTCGCTTGACGGTGAACTGATCGGTGTCTAGGGTCGCCGAATGCGCGACCCGGGAGCTCCGTTCGAAGCCGAACCCTTTCTGAAACGTCTGCCACAGAAGCCGGGCGTTTATCAGATGCTGGATGTCACCGGCGCGGTGCTCTACGTCGGCAAAGCCCGCAACCTGAAGAGCCGGGTCACAAGTTATTTTCGCGCGTCGGGCCTCAGCACCAAGACGATGGCCCTGGTTGCGCGCATTCACGACATCGACATTACGCTGACGGCGAGCGAGACCGAGGCGCTGCTCCTCGAGCAGAGCCTGATCAAGAAGCTGCGCCCGCCGTACAACATCGTCCTACGCGACGACAAGTCTTACCCGTACATCTATCTGACCGATCACGTCTATCCGCGTCTCGCGTTTCATCGCGGCGCAAAGCGCAAGACCGGGCGCTACTTCGGACCTTTTCCCAGCGCAAGCGCCGTGCGCGAAAGCATCAACATCCTGCAGCGTCTGTTCCAGCTGCGGCAATGTGAAGACAGCTACTTCAAGAACCGTTCGCGACCGTGTCTTCAACATCAGATCGGTCGCTGCAGCGCGCCGTGTGTGCAACTCGTCCCGCCGGAGAGCTATGCCGAGGACGTTCGCCATGCCGTGATGTTTCTGGACGGCCGCAACGACGCGATTCTGGAGGAGTTCAAAAGCGCCATGGAGATGGCGGCCGAAAAGCTCGAGTTCGAACGCGCCGCGAAATTCAGAGATCAGATCATGCAGCTGCGGAAGATCCAGGAGCAGCAGTACGTGCACGCGGCCAGCGGCGACGTCGATGTGTTTGCCGTGGCGCTTGCGTCAGGCGCTGCGTGCGTGCAGGGCATGTTCATTCGCGGTGGCCGATTGCTCGGTCATCGCACGTGGTTCCCGCGCAACGAACTGGCGGTCGAAGGCGCCGAGATGCTGGATGCATTCCTCGCGCAGTACTACTTCGGCGGCGGCGAGCGTGAGATTCCGAAGGCTATTGTACTGAGTCATCCGATCGACGATGCGGAGTTGCTCGAAGAAGCTCTGCGCGAACAGGCCGGCCACCGGGTCGAGATCACGTCGGGCGTACGGAGCCAGCGGGCGCGATGGCTCGACATGGCGCAACAGAACGCACAGCTGTCGCTCGATTCGTATCTCGCTGACAAGCAGAACGTGCTCGCGCGATTCGTCGATCTACAGGAAGCGTTGGGGCTCGAAGATCTGCCCGAACGACTCGAGTGTTTCGACATCAGCCACTCGAGTGGCGAGGCTACGGTGGCATCGTGCGTCGTCTTCGATAGCAACGGCCCACTGAAGTCGGATTACCGTCGCTTCAACATCGACGGCGTCGCGGCCGGTGACGATTACGGCGCGATGAATCAAGCGCTACGGCGCCGCTACGAGCGGTTGAAGTCCGGCGATGGCGTGCTGCCGGATCTGCTCGTCATCGACGGCGGCCCCGGCCAACTGAATCAGGCGCGCGCCGTGCTAGCCGACCTCCAGGTGGAGGGCGTGCAAATACTTGGCATCGCAAAAGGCACTACTCGCAAGCCAGGACTCGAGACGATCTATCTCGCCGATCACGGTGAGGTACCGATTCCACCGTCCAGCGGCGCGATGCATCTACTGCAGCACATCCGCGATGAGGCGCATCGGTTCGCGATCACGGGTCATCGCACGCGGCGCGGTAAAGCGCGCAGACAGTCCGAACTCGACGGCATTGCGGGCGTGGGTCCAAAGCGTCGCCGCGAACTGCTGCGGCATTTCGGAAGCGTTGCGGCGCTTCGCGGCGCCAGCCGCGAAGAGATCGCCAAGGTGCCGGGCGTCAGCCGCCGGCTGGCGGAAGAGATCTACGCGACGTTGCACGTCGAATGATGCAAGCCAGTTAGAATGGCCATCCGTTCTCCGTCCGCCTGCGCATGAATACGCCGATACTGATCACCATCTTGCGCATGGCGCTCATTCCCGTGTTCGTGATGGTGTACGTGTGGCATGGCGCGTGGACGGATCTCGCCGCTGCCGCGGTATTCGGTCTGGCGGCGCTCACCGACTGGCTCGATGGCTACCTTGCGCGGCGCCTGAAGCAGACCACCCGCTTCGGCGCCTTTCTAGACCCGGTGGCCGACAAACTCGTCGTGGTGAGCGCCATCGTAATGATGGTGGGCGACCGCGCGAGTCTGTGGTTGACGCTCCCGGGGCTCGTGATCGTCGGCCGCGAGATCGTGGTGTCTGCATTGCGCGAATGGATGGCTGAAATGAATCGCCGCGGCATCGTTGCCGTGAGCGCTCTCGGCAAACTCAAGACCGGCGTTCAGATCGCGGCCATCCTCACGCTGCTCGCGTTCCCTCCGGGTTCGGATCAACGTCTGGTGATCCTCGGCTATGCCCTGATCTACCTCGCTGCGTTCATGACGTTGGTTTCGATGGTGATGTACCTGCGCGCGGCGTGGCCAACGCTTCGCGCAGGTCTCGATGGCGACTGATCCCGCGGTTCCGGCCACGCATTCGATCGAGTAGAATCCGCCGCTCTTTCAAGGCTGGGTGGCAGAGTGGTCATGCCCGCGACTGCAACTCGCGTTACATCGGTTCGATTCCGTTCCCAGCCTCCACTCTCTGCCGCGCCCGGGTGGCGAAACAGGTAGACGCAAGGGACTTAAAATCCCTTAGCCCAACGGCTGTGTGGGTTCGATTCCCACCCCGGGCACCAATTAAAAGAACTTAGTCAATCATCACTTCTCACGTTAGATCTCATCGAAACCCAGACTTGGCGCAACCCTGTCACAGCGTGGCACTCTTTTTGTGGACTTTTGGCAGATGCGAGGCTCAACGGTCTCGGCGAGTTCGCTCGCGACGCGCCCGCTCGATGTCGTTGGCACCGCCCTAGCGAACAGACCGTGTCATCGAGTGCGCGCACCGTAGCGGAAACCACAACGGATAGCCGCAATGGGCCAAACCACAGTGTTTCCAGAGGAACCGCAGGGGGCTCGCAATGACGACGCGTACGTCGCGGGCAGCGTGGCCGCAGCGCTGAGTCAAGGGCGCGCGTTCGGAGAGTTGGATTTACTGTTGCGCTCAAGTGGACAAAATGTATGGCGCAAAGGAGTTCCAGCGAAAGGCAATTGCGGGATTTGACAAGCGATGAGCTCGGTACACGGTGCTCCTCTCCTATGCCAGAGTCATCGCCCCCCAACCTGAGACGAGATGACTCGAGCAATTCAAGCGTCCCCTCAGCGACGATGAGCGTCGCGCACTGCGATTGTCGACACTGAACCGTAGCCCTTTGCCGGTTCTCATTTCGGCTCCTCATAACGATGGGTTTCGCCCTTGAGCGTGCGCGCCATATGACGCAATACGCTTTGTTCATTCGCCGGCGACTCCGCGGCCACACAATTGCTGGGAATCCATACTTTGAATTTGCGAACGTGAGCGTCCTGGGCGGTCGCGAAGACGCAGTTGTCTGCTGCGATGCCGGCGATGACGAGGCGGGTGACCTCGAGCTCATCGAGCAGAAATTCTAGGGGCGTTCCGTAGAACGCGGAATGGCGCGGCTTCAGAATCGAAATGTCGGCGGCCGTGGGTTCGAGAAGATGCGCAATGGTTTCCGACGCGCCGCCGCGGCCGATGCAGGTCTGCACCAACTGCTCGAACGAGCGGGTCCATGCGCCGAAGTTGTCGTTGACGAAGATGCATGGCACCTCACGCTGGTTCGCGCGCGCTTTGAGCGATGCGGTGGCGCGCGCAGCGCGAATGGCGCGCGGCGCCAGCGCGCGTGCACCTTTGAAATCGAACAGATTCATGAAGTCGATGAGCAGCAGCGCGTCCGCCGCGTGCTTGGTCGTTCGATTGAGGGTAGGCAAGATGCGTCCGATCCGCTGAGTCTGCGACGGAACTACGTTCCGTCTCCGTCATGGCCGTTCTGTTCAAGTCTTCGCGCGCGGGCTCGCGAGGTTCTGATACTTCTCTCTGAATTCGTCGAGCTTCTCGTCTTCGAGCTCCTCCACGTCCAATAACGCATTGTGCGCCTCGCTCGTTGCGCGGGTCAGTTCGTCGAGCTTCAAGTGGATGGCCGCGGTATCCCGGTCCTGCGTGTTCTGAACAAGATGTGGGTCCGCGAACTTTCCACCGCTCACCATATGGCGCGTGGCGTCAGTCTCGAATGTTGGGTCGACGGAAGTGCAACGGATACTCTCACGGGTACACACATAGGGTAAGGAGTGTCTTACGCTGCTACTTCGACTTTGTTCGGGTCTTCTGCGCTTTCTTCCGTCGGCTTCCGATAGCGCGATTGCAATCGCTTGCTTACGACTCTGACCTTTTGCCCCTTGCCGCGCTTCTTCTCGTACATCCTAACGCCCGTACGATGTCGCACAGAACGCCCGTCACCGACATCAGGTGCGGTGCTGTGAGTTCAAAGGTATAGATCACCTCTCTGTCAGTTAGCTGAGTACCGCGAGCGCTGCCTAGGAAACAACCGACCAACTCCTAGCAGGCGGCGAATGTAGTACATTACCAGCGTCCACTTCGAGCTTGACCATTCGGATGAAGCGCGTGCGTTTGTTTCAGGAACGCGATCTGCGTGCGCTCGGCGTGATCTTGCCGTTCCTGACTCGCTACCGGTGGCAGGTCGCCGCTGCGTTCTTGTGCCTGCTCGGGATCACCGCCACGACACTGATCGTTCCGATCTTGATGAAGTGGATCGTCGATTCACTGTCGGCGCCGGATGCAAGCAAAGGCGCACACGTGCTGGCCGTGCCGATGGGATTGCTGCTCGGCTACGGGCTCGTCCGCTTCGCGAGCGTCGCATTCCGGGAGTTGCGTGCGACCGTGTTTGGTCGTGTATCGGTGCGCGCGATGCGGCGTCTGTCGCTCCGGTTGCTCACGCACTTGCATTCGCTTGATCTCGAATATCACCTCGGCCGCCGCACCGGCGCGATCGCACGGGATCTCGACCGCGGCGTAGACGGCATCGAATCCCTACTTCGGCTCGTCGTGTTCTCGATATTGCCCGATCTATTGCAGGTGATAGGCGTGACTGCTGTGCTGCTGTACGCCTACGACGTGTACCTCGCCGCGATCACATTTGCGTCGGTGTCGATGTACACGGTCTATACGGTGTACGTCACGGAATGGCGCACGCCGATCATCCGTGCGTCGAACGAAGCGAACTCGCGCGCGAATAACCGGGCCGTAGACAGCCTGATCAACTACGAAACGGTCAAACATTTCAACAACGAACGGCTCGAAGCCCAGCTCTACGACACGGATCTGAAGGAATGGGAGCTGTGGCGCCGCCGCAACCGCTATTCGCTTGCCGCGCTCAACACCGGGCAGTCGTTCTTCACGACGTTCGGAATCACCGCGATGATGGTGCTGGCCGCACAGCATGTCGTCGATGGCAGCATGACCATCGGTGATCTCGTGCTGATCAACTCCTACGCGTCCACTGTGTTCATGCAGATCAACAATCTCGGCGGCACCTACCGCGAATTCAAAGGCGCGCTCACGGACATCGAACGGATGTTCGACATCATGGATCTGTCACCGGGGATAACGGATCTGCCCGACGCTGTCGCGCTGCCCGTCGGCAACGGACCGATCGAGTTCGAGCACGTGTCATTTGCGTACCACCCCGAACGCCCGATCCTCCGCGACTTGTCGTTCACCGTTAGACCCGGCGAGAAGGTGGCCGTGGTTGGCCCCTCCGGTGCAGGCAAATCGACGATCGCGCGTCTGCTGTTCCGTTTTTACGATCCCGACGACGGGCGCGTGTGTGTGAACGGCGCAGACGTGAAGAACGTGACGCTCGAAAGCCTGCGTTCAGCGATCGGCATCGTTCCGCAAGACACGACTCTCTTCAATGCGACGCTTTACGACAACATCGCGTACGGCGATCCCGATGGTGGCGAGGCAGAGGTTCGGCGGGCGGCCAATCTCGCACACCTCGACAGCCTCATTGCGCACCTGCCGGATGGCTACGACACGCCGGTCGGCGAGCGCGGACTCAAGCTGTCGGGAGGCGAGAAGCAACGCGTTGCGATCGCACGCGCGATCATGAAGCGACCTGCGTTCTTCGTATTCGACGAGGCCACCTCGTCCCTCGATTCGAATTCAGAGCTCGCAATCCTCTCGGCGCTAAACGAGGTAGCTGAGGGGCGCACCACGCTCGCGATCGCGCACCGGTTGTCCACGGTTGCCGACGCCGACCGGATCATCGTGCTCGATGACGGCCGCATCGTAGAGGAGGGTACCCACGCGAGTCTGTTGCGGCGCGGCGGGTTGTATCGGCAACTGTGGGATCTACAAGTGGCGGAAGCCGTCGATGCGTCAGCGCTCGCACGAGCGTAGCAACGCTGCCAACTGCCGAACCAATTCGATCCGGACCGGTGTGGGTCGCTTGCTTTTGGCGAGCTCGTACATCTCGCGATACGCCAGCCGTGGCTTCGATGTATCGACTGTGAGCGTCGCGTGGATCGTCAGGAAGCACGCCGCACCTGTCTATGGGTTTGTCGTCGCGGCCAATATGGCAAACCGGCGCGCACGATGCTGACCAGCGCCAAGCTGATCGTCGGAACGAATCTTTTCGCGTCGTGGCGGAGCGCGTTCAGAACGGTGCTGACGACTCAACCCTGCAGCGCTTTACCGTGTTTCTGCATCCAATCGCCCATCGCCTGTTGCGCGGCTGTATCGAACTCGCCGCGCAGTATCGCGATGCGATTGCCCTCGAACGTCGCGAACTCCTTGCCCGATATCTCGAGATTCGGGAGGCCGTTCTTCGTGTATGTCGCCTTCCACTTGACCGTCACCGTGTCGCCGTCAACCGTCGGCTTCTCGAACTTCACCGTCCGGCTGTCCATGCGGCGGTCGAAGCCGTTGACGCTGTTCTTCAAGCGCTCGAGCACCGCATCGCGACCACGCGCGACCGGGTCGCCTTCGTAGACGGCGTTCGCGGTGAAGTACTGCGCGATGCGTGACCAGTCATCATCCTCGTAGGTCTGCTCGAACGCATCCGCATATTCCGTGTAACGGTCTTGAATGCCCATCTCGTCATCCTCCGAGTCGTACGCTCCAACTGTGTCCATCTACGTCATCGGGCGGGAGATGTCCATCCGGTCTGCTGCGACGCCGCCGCCGCGAGCCGGGCCATGCACATCAGACCACCGAAAGGCCGTTGCTGGTGAAGTTCGCTGCGTGCTGGCGCACGCACGATCTCAACAAACGTGTTTATGTCGTAAGGCAGCAGCTGTCGGACGAACTGGTCATCGAGGCGGATTCGTTCCATCACGACGATTGGGGATCGCCGGCCTGTCGTGTTCACGCCTTTGGCGGACAAAGGCCGCAAAAATGAACAATCCGAGCGTCAGTATCGTCAGCGTGCCAGGTTCTGGTAGCGAAAAAGACGGGGATGACGCGCACGCAGAAGCTGCAAACAGGACGGCCGACAAATACGCATCACGACGCAAGTAAGACCTCCGATAGCGCAGTCACGCGGTTTGGGAGAGAGGGATCGATCGAGGGTTGGATGCTACGCGCTACGCCAAATGGTCGCCAGCATTCGTTGGCGTGACGTTCGCGCAGCTCGAACTGGAACAAACGATGCAAAAGAAAAGGCCGGGGACGCGAGAAGTATCGCAGTAGTGGACGATCAACTGCCCGACGAGCGACCGCGGACTAGCGAGTGGCGCGCCTGTGGTAGGGCTAGGAAGTTTGCGCCACTCAAAGCCGTGGAGGAGCGATGCCGTGCCTGGCGGCTTCGACTCCTACGTCTTTCGTCACCTGAACCCCGGTCCGCCGCTCCTGAGCCGCGGGCGCAA
>DATJGR010000106.1:0-6232 GCA_035494855.1 Pseudomonadales bacterium
TTCGAACCGATAGAACTCGCCGTCGAAGCTCGGCGACGCGTCGTTGAACAATCGCGCGAAGATCTCGAGCTGTTCGTCGCTGCGTTTGCCGCGCTGATCCCACGGCATGCCGAGCACCGCGGCCTCTTCCGCCATCCAGCCGACGCCGACACCGAGGATCAGGCGGCCGTTCGACAGCACGTCCAGCGTCGCGAGTTGTTTCGCGGTCGCAACCGGCGGTCGGTACGGCAGGATCAGTACCGTGGTGCCGAGACGAATGCGCGACGTGCAGCCAGCAATGAACGTCAGCGTGCCGAGCGGATCCAGCCAACCCATGTCCGGCGCGGCCGGAAACGAACCGTCGTGCGTGTACGGATACTTCGAGTTGATATCCGCCGGCCAGCAGACGTGATCGCTGACCCACAGCGAGTGCACGCCGTGTGTTTCGCACTCCTGCGCGAACGAGCGCAGCGTATTCGGGTCGAGCTGACGACCGAGGTGAGGTGCGTGAACGCCGATCTGCATAATGAGTCTCCGTCGATGAGTTTTCCGGCCACTCTACCTCGCGCTTCGGGGAGCGCTACGGTGCGTGCATCGAAGCGAGCCGTTTGCCGATGCCGGCGCCGAACAGCGGTTGCACCAACCAGCGGGTTTCGAACGTGCGCGTTTCGGGTCGAAGCGTGATCTCGAGACGATGCGGCGTGTCGAGCATCGCCAGATCGACGACGATCCGTCCGTCGCCGAGCTGCGCAGCACTCACAGCAATCGTGTCGCGTGCGTCCCGCGTCCATGCCGTCGAGAGCGGCACTTCCAATGACTGCTCACCCTCGCGAATCGTCAGCGAACTTCCATTCGCCGAGATCGACGTGATCGAGCGGTGCGAGTTCGCGCCGTGCGGCGCAGCGCTGAACGATGCGCGCGTCGGCGACACGATGCCGCCGCCGACACGCGCCTGCGCCGTCGGTAGCTTCAATGATGCGAGGCGATCGGCGAGCCGCTGATCGGCAGATGCGTTGGGTGCGCCATCATCGGTCATCGCCGGCAGCAGGTGCATCCACATGAGATCGAGCACCGTCTGCATGTTCGCGACGCACGACACCATCGCGATCATCGCATCCTGCTCGGGCAGCACGACCATGTACTGCCCGTAGGCACCGTCGCCGCGATAGCCGTGGCGCGACACCCACAACTGAAAACCATAGCCCTGCTGCCAGTCGGGTTCCGTGTTCTGCGCGTTGCTGATTTGGAGTTGCGACGCTTGACGCACCCATCCCTGCGGCAGCAATCGACGTCCGTCGTGCACGCCGTCGTCGAGATACAGCTGGCCGAGCCGCGCGACCGTATCTAGGCTCGCGTGGATGCCGGAGTAGCCGAGGTCGATGCCGGGCCGCAACTGCTGCGAACGCACGTCGCCGATGCCGAGCGGGTCGAAAAGACGCGGCCGCAGATAGTCGACCAGCCGCTCGCCGGCGAGCTTCTGCAGAATCGTGGCGAGCGTGATAACGGGTGGTTGGTTGTACGCGAAGAGTGTGCCGGGCTCAGCGTCGGGCGGTATCCGCAGAAACCCGCGCACGGGATCCTTGGGATCGAGCGCATTCGCCTCACCCATCGTTTCGCGATTGTGTCCGCTCGACATCGACGCAATGTGGCGGATACGCAATCCGCGCAGTCCCGGCGCGGCGCCGTCGAACGCTTCCGGCAGGTGGTCGCTGACGAGATCGTCGAGGGAGAGCCGACCTTCGCCGATCTGCAGCGCGAGCGCGGTTCCGGTGAAGGTCTTGGAGAGCGAGTACAGCAAGCGGCTTCGGCGGCCGTCGTGGGGCTGCCAGTGCCCCTCGGCGATGCGTCGGCCGTGACGCTGGATGATGAGGCCGTGCGGTTCGATGCCGGGATCGGCCTCGATGGCATCGAGAAAGCGGGCGATGCCGGCGGGATTCACGCCCTGTTCCGATGGATTGCTCGCGAGTGTCGTGTCGGTCATATCGGCACGAGCATGCACGCCGGGTGCTCGAATGCAACCGCGGGTGCGGTGAACGCGCGACGTGCCGAAGCGCGCGTCACCGTTAGTCGAGTCCCGCTTGACCGAGTGCGGCGTTGCGCCGCGCATCGACCTCGGATCGCGAAACGTTGAAGCCTTTTTGAATGGACGCTTGAGTGAGGTTCGGTTGAATTCGTCGAGCTTCGAGCATTGCGGCGCGTGCCTCTTCGATATGTCCCAACGGAACTGCATTCATCGCGAGATCGACATATCCCCACGGATAGTCTGGCAGCCAGCCCACGACTTTGTGCGCCGCCTCCAGCCCCGCCGCATATTCACCGAGGTCGAAGCTTACGTACGCGAGTGTGTCGTAGTAGCGCGCCGTAGCGGTGCTCTGGGGATCGAGACGGATCGACTGCTCGATGGCCGAAAGGGCGCCACGATAATCTCCGGAAAGGTCTTTTGCGGTCGCGAGTACCCACCAGGCGCTCGGCGCACTCGGATTCAACTGCACGGCGCGCTCGGCAGCAGCGATCCCACTCGCGGAATCGCCGCTACCCGCAAGTGCATCGGCAAGCGTCATATGCGCCAACCAATTGTTCGAATCCAACTGCACGGCGCGACGCGCTAACTCTAAGCCCTTCTGTCTGCTCGCTTCGGGCGAATCGACCCATAGCATCGAAGCGTCACTGGTATAGGTACTCGCGAGGAGCGCCGCGGCCGACGACCATTTCGGCTCCAACTCCAGCGCCTGCTCGAACAAAGCTCGTGCCTCGGCGGAGTCCTGCGGTGTCGCCCGAGCCTGGTGTTGAATCCCAAGCTCGAAAGCGCTCCATGCGTCGAGATTGTGGATTCCGCTTTGCTGCGCGCGTTCCCCCTCGGCACGAGTGACGTCGCCGGCGAGCGAAGCGGCAACGGTTGAGCTGATCTCATCCTGCAACGCGAACACGTCCGCAACCTTGCGGTCGTAAGTTCGATTCCAAAGATTGGCGCCGGATGTCGCATCGACGAGCTGCACCGAGATGCGGATGCGATCATTTGCTCGCTGCACACTTCCCTGCACGACATAGCGAACGCTCAGTTCACTGGCCGCCTGCTTGATGTCAATGTCGCCGCGGTAACGAAAGCTCGAACCTCTCGCAATGACGGGAAACGCGCGCCAAGCGGACAAGCGCGAAATGAGATCTTCGGCCAGACCATCGGCGAAGATCGCGTCCTTCGCATCGTCGGATCGATTCTCGAACGGCAGCACCGCGATGGCGGGTCGGTCGGTGAATTGAACGACCGTTCGTGTGCGGGTGTCCTCGGGGGCATTCGATGGTGCACCGGAGTTCGCCGCGATCGGTTGATTCGAGATGCGGCTTGCCGCGAACCAAACCACTGCGACGATCAACGCGACGGCGATCAGCGCGACGGAGAGAACCCGTTGGCGGGGATGGGACGAGGTTCCGATGGATGACGGAGCACCGGACGAACGAACCGTGGCGCGGTCCACCGTGCCATCTTTGCTCACCAACGCCGCGATGCTGTCGACGACCTTTCGCCAACCGGGTGTTGAAGCGTCGTTGCCGTTCCATTGCAGGAGATCGGCGCACTGAATCTGATCGAACGGCATCGGCGGGCGAGAACCGTCGACGGTCCCCTGTACGAGCTTGCGCGCTTCGCGCGCGCGTTCGGCTTCCGACAGGACCCATTCGGACTCGATTGCATCTGTTGACCACAGCACCAGAACGGCCTTCGCGGCGGTCACCTGCTCCTGGATGACCTTTCCGTAGGCGCGGTGCGCCGGCAGCTCTTCGTCGATCCATACGCTGTAGCCGAGCGACCTGAGCGCCGCCGCGGCGCCTTGCGCCTGCGCAGTCGTCGAACGGGCATAGGAGATGAAGACGTCTGACACGCGATCCAAGTCTCGCCGGCATCACGCGATTCTGGAGCGTTGCGCGAAGGTTCGCACCGAGTTTCTCCCGTTACGACGAGGCTACGTCAGTCAAGGCGGTCGCCGCGCACCCGATCGACGGCCTTCCGCTTCAGCAGCGACACCCACTACCCTTCACCGCTGCGGCGGTCGGTCGGCGACCGCGCCGAATTCACCTCGAGGAGCGCTTCATGGGCTGGTCGATCAACCGTCCGACAGGCCTGACGTTTCATCGGCCGGGAGCCTCGACGAAGGGCTACACGCTGCTGACGCCGCACGCAGACACGTGCTGTTACCTGATCGACATGGCGGGGCGCGTCGTCCATCGCTGGCAGTTCACGCACGTCTTACCGGGGTACGGCCGCTTGCTCGACAACGGCAACTTGCTGATGACGGCTTCCGACGTGAACCTGCCGCCACCGCCGCCTGACGAGCCGACGAAGGCGCCGCCGCCGTTCGCGCAGCACGTGACGCGCCTCGGCGGCTATCACACGACGCTCCTCGAAATGGACTGGGACGGGAACGTCGTGTGGGAGTACGTGAATCCGTTCCAGCACCACGACTTCTACCGCCTTCCCAACGGCCACACGCTGGTGCCCGAATGGGTGGAGCTGTCGGAGGACCTGCACAAGCTGGTTCGCGGCGGCTACCGGAAGCCGAGAGAAAAGCTGCCGCGCTTGATCGGCGACGACCTGGTGGAGATCGACGCGGACAAGAAGGAAGTGCGCCGCATCCACACGTGGAAGTTGCTCGATCCCGTGAAGGATCCGATCCGTCCGACCAACCGCCGCTGGGAGTGGACGCACATCAACGGCATCGACGTGAACGGGGCCGGCGACATCGTGTTTTCGGCACGACACAACGACCGCGTCGCGGTGATCGACGGCAAGTCCGCCGAACTGACGCACAAGTTCGCGCTGACCGTCGGCCAACATCACCCGACGTGGCTCGAGAACGGCAACATCCAGATCTTCGACAACGGCGAAGACGGTTCGCGGGTGATCGAGGTCGAGCCGAAGTCCGGCAACGTCGTCTGGCACTACCACGGTATTCCGAGGCATCAGTTCTTCAGCGGGCACATCTCCGGCGCGTCGCGTCTCGCATCCGGCAACGTGTTGATCTGCGAAGGCACCAGCGGACGCTTGTTCGAAGTGACGCGTGGTCATGAGGTCGTCTGGGAGTGGATCAATCCGTTCACCAACACGAACCGTAAAGGCGAGGTGACCGTCAGCATCTATCGAGGGCACCGCTATGGCGTCGACCATCCGGCGCTGAAGGATCGCGACCTCGATCCGGCGCGTTTTGCGAATTTGAATCGGCTGCACGGGTTGATGTAGCGACGATTCCCGTCGACGTCACCCGCTGAACAGGCCGCTCGACTACAACTGAGAGCATTCCCTCTGGGCGGTGGAGTGCCCGATCGTCTCGCAGTAGGCTAACGGTCGAATCGGCCGAGTCCGTCGGCCACACTCAGGATCACCCGTCCCTCGAAGTCATGCGCAGGATCGCTATGTTCGCGCTTGCAACGATCACGCTTGCAGCCTTCGGTCTCGCGACACTCTCTCGTGCGCTCGAACCGACCTCCGTCGGCGTCGCCGTTGCGCCGCGTACTGATGAATATCGCGACGCCATCGTCCAGGTTTACGGAGCCGACGTGTGGGGCGTGCGCGGGCGCTTCGCGATTCACACATGGGTCGTCACGAAGGCCGCGAACGCCGATCGCTACACGCGCTATCAGGTGATCGGGTGGCGGCTGGGCCGTGGGCTGCCGGTCGTCAGCATCACCAACGATCGTCCGGACGGCGATTGGTTCGGGTCGGCGCCGGTGCTGCTCTTCGATCGGCGTGGCGCCGATGCCGAGCGCCTCGTGGACTCCATACACCGCGCGGCGCTCAGCTATCCATTCGCTAACGAGTACGTGATGTGGCCCGGCCCAAACAGCAATTCGTTCACCGAGTGGATCGCGCTGGAAGTACCCGAACTCGGTCTCGAGCTGCCGGCGAAAGCGCTCGGTAAGTCTTGGATGATCGAGAAACACTCGTCGCTGCGCGGAGGCTGACGACATGAAAGTGCACCGCTACGTCTGCGCGACCATCGCGCTCACATTGGGTCTCGGCCGCCCAGCGCTTCCGTGGCCGAATCAACCGCGCCCGCGGCCGCGCCGGCGAACGCCGGGCAGTAGGGTTTCTGCTTCGAACGGCGCGAGCCACCGGCGACTTCGTATGTTAGCGGACGTTCGCGATGCATTGGGAGAGCCCCGACGGCGACATTGAGGTGGTGTTCGGCGAGTTCGCGAAAGATACCGCGCGACGCTACGGCGTCGCGGTTGCGAGGCATGACAACAACAGCGGCTGTACGCG
>DATJGR010000107.1:0-57762 GCA_035494855.1 Pseudomonadales bacterium
TAGGACTCACGCGGGAAATCAACGCCCAGTTCGCGGACAGTCGCGCGCGACCGCTGAGCTCGTCCACGGTGAGCGGGCTGCGTACGAAGAGTTTCGTCGAGGCGGACGGGGTGTTGCAGATGTTGCGATGGCTCGGACGGACCGCGGAGAGCTTCGTACCTGGTCTCGCCGATGGGGCGACAACCGGCGCGACGCCCCGCAAACTGGATGCGCACCAGATTCTTCGTTTCGACGTGACGGCGCTGCACGCGGCGCTGGACGCACGTCGCATGGAGCGCGCGCTGACATGGGCACAGGTCGCCGACGAGATCGGTGGTGCGAACGCAGCGTTACTCAAGCGGCTCGCGAAAGGTGGCCGCGTCGCATTTCCGCAGGTGATGCGCGTCATTCGCTGGGTGGGGCAGCCCGCGGCGACGTTCACGCGCGCGAGCGATTGGTAACCCGATGGATGCGTGCGAAACCGAACGGCTGACACTGCGCGCGTTCGACGCGAGCGACGTCGATGCGTTGTACGCGATTCAAGGCGATCGCGATTACATGCGTTTCACGCACTGGTCCGAATCGCGTGACGCGTGCGCTGCGTGGTTACGGCAGTACGTCGACGCGGAAACGGAAGTGGGCTTTGCACCGTGGACCCTGGTGCATCGCGCGCACGGGTGCATCGTCGGCTGGGGCGGACTCAACATCGATCCCAACGCGCGAGGATGGGGACCAGAAATCAGCTATTTCATTCACTCGGGGTATCAGGGGATGGGACTTGCGACAGAACTCGTGCGCGCGTCGCTCGAGTTCGGATTCGTACGTTTGAACCTGCCCATGATCGGTGCCTTCGCCCGCGCGGGAAACGTCGGCTCTGCGCGCGTGCTGATGAAGTGCGGCTTCGAATTCGTCGGCTACGAAGCGTCGCTCGACCGGAATCACTACGAGCTGAAGAGGGAGGATTGGCTCGAACCCGCCTGATGCTCGTTCGAGGAGGTTGTCGCGCGCTGCAGCTCCAGTCCGCGACTCCATCGGGCTTCGTGCGCGAGCAACCAGCGCTTGCGCTCGATACCGCCTCCATAGCCGGTGAGGCTGCCGTTCGCGCCGATGACGCGATGGCACGGCACGATGATGCCGATCGGATTGTGTCCGTTCGCGAGCCCGACGGCGCGCGGCGCATTCGGCGAACCGATGCGCCGCGCCAGTTCGCCGTACGTCGTCGTGCTGCCGAACTGGACTTCGCGCAGCGCGCGCCAGACGGTGCGCTGGAAGTCCGTACCGCGAAGCGCCAACGGGAGATCGAAGGTGCGCAGTTCGCCGGCAAAGTAGGCGTCGAGCTGCGCCGCGACGGCGCGGAACGGCTTCGCATCGGGTCGCCACCCGTCCTGCACGGTGCGCGCGTACTTCTGCGCCTGCATGTACAAGCCGGTCAGCGACTGGCCGTCGCCAATCAACAGCAGTTCGCCGAGCGGACTGGGGTGGGTCGTGTACAGAGTGGTCGCGGAAGCGCCCATCGTTACCCGCCTGCCGAGAGGCTGTGCCAGAGATGAACGGCGGCGTACGAACGCCACGGGCGCCACGCCTCTGCCGCCGCCGTGAGATGTTTCGGATGCGAGAGGCTCAGCGCTTTCATCAGCCCGAGGTCGCTTGCCGGGAACGCGTCCGGATTGCGGAGGGCGCGCATCGCGACGTACTGGATCGTCCACGGTCCGATGCCCGGCAGTTCGTCGAGCGCCGCGGCCGTCTCATCCGCGTTTGCCGACGGTTCGAGTCTCACGCGACCATCCGCCACCGCGCGAGCGAGCGTTCTGACCGTCTCGGCGCGTTTGCGTGTCAGGCCGCGTTCGATGATCTGTTGCGGCGATGCGTCTGCGATCGTTTCAGCATCGGGCGCGACTCGATCGAGACCGTCGAACGGTGTCTGCACCGGCTCGCCGAAGAACTGCGCGAAACGGCCGAAGATCGTCGTCGCCGCTTTTACCGTGATCTGCTGGCCCAGCACGGCGCGCAGCGCGAGTTCGAATCCGTCCAGCGCGCCTGGAACGCGCAACCCCGGCGTCGCGCGAATCGGCTTGGCGAGGCGGCGATCGAGCGACAGGTGTGCGTCGATGACGGACGGGTTCGCGTCGAGATCGAACAGCCGTCGCACGCGGGCGAGCAAAGGCGTCAGCACCGGCAATAGGCTCGGCGACACGTCTACGCGAAGCACGTTCGATTGCGCCGCGGGTTGCACTGCGATCCAGCCAACGCGCCCGTTGAGGCGCACGGTGCGTAGATAACAGGCGCCGTCGAGCCCCTCGGTGCAGGTCGCGCCGCGGCTCGTCAGAAACCCGGATAGCGCAGACCATGCCAGCGGCGGCCGATAACCGAGCTTCAGCGTGATCGCGCCGTCGACGGCGTCTGGCATTTGTCCGCGGCGCAGGGCCGTTGGATTCAAACCGTAGCGGGTGCGGAACAGATGGTTGAAGCGCCGCACGCTCGAAAACCCGCTCGCGAACGCGACGTCGGCCATCCTGAGCCGGGTGTCGGTCAGCAGGTGCTTGGCGAGCAGCAGGCGGCGCGTTTGCGCGAGTGCCACCGGCGTAACGCCGTATTCGTGTTCGACGACGCGACGCAGCTGCCGCGAACTCAGCGAGAACTCGGCGGCCAGGTCTTCCATGTCGGCGTCGCACAGGAAACCTTCCTCGATGCGCGCGACCGCGAGCCCGGACACGCGCCGTACCGAATCCACCGGCGCGGAGCCCGGCGCGAGTTCCGGCCTGCACCGCAGGCACGGCCGATAGCCGGCGGCCTCGGCGCTGGCGGCGTTCGCGTAAAAGCGGCATCGGTCGCGGCCCGGTGTGCGCACCGTACAGACGGGGCGGCAGTAGATGCCGGTCGTCGAAACGGCCACGTAGAACACGCCGTCGAAGCGCGCATCGCGCGCCTTCATCGCTTCGTAGCAGTGGTCGTGGTCGAGTTGCATGTGGGCAGATTAGCCGTCCCTCGACACCGAGTCTCGCCGTTTTCGGACATCATCCCTGCACCGTTGCGAAACCGGCTTGTGCAGACAGGCGGCCTCCGTACAATCGGACCAAAGCCAACCAAAGATAGAGATGCCATGAACGTACAGCCCGAGATCGTTGCGCTTGTCGGCGACGTCGACTTCGACCCCGATAGCCTGAAGCGGAAATATCTGTCGGAGCGCGACAAGCGCCTGCGCGCCGACGGCAACGCGCAGTACATCGAAGTGAAAGCGGAATTCTCGCGCTACGTCGAAGACCCGTACGTCGATCCCGGTTTCACCCGTGCGCCGGTGTTCGACGACGTGGAGTTCGCGATCATCGGCGGCGGCTTCGGCGGACTGTTGATGGGCGCGCGGCTCCGCGAAGCGGGCTTCAGGAACTTGCGCGTGGTGGAGAGCGCTGGAGATTTCGGCGGCACGTGGTACTGGAACCGTTATCCCGGCGCGATGTGCGACGTCGAATCGTATTGTTATCTGCCGCTGCTCGAAGAGCTCGGCTACATGCCGAAACACAAGTACTCGTTCGCGCCGGAGATTCTCGAACACAGCCGGCGCATCGCGCGGCACTACAACCTGTACGAAAACGCGATGATGCAAACGGCGATCACTGCGCTCGAATGGGACGAGACGGCTGCGCGCTGGATCATCAGCACGAACCGCGGCGATCGCTTCACCGCGCAATACGTCGCGATGGCGAACGGACCGTTGAGCCGTCCGAAGCTGCCCGGCATTCCCGGCATCAACGATTTCAAAGGCTATACGTTCCACACCAGCCGTTGGGATTACCGCTACACGGGCGGCGACAGCAGCGGCGGTCTGACGAATCTGCGTGACAAGCGCGTCGGCATCATCGGCACGGGCGCGACGGCGATTCAGTGCATTCCGCACCTCGGCGAATGGGCGAAGCAGCTCTACGTTTTCCAGCGCACGCCGTCATCGGTGGACGTGCGCAACAACGCCGAGACCGATCCGAAGTGGGCCGCGTCGCTGGAGCCGGGCTGGCAGAAGCGGCGGCAGGCGAACTTCAACATCCTCGTCAGCGGCGGCGATCAGGACGAAGACCTCGTTCACGACGGCTGGACCGACATCTTCCGCAATCTCACGGGCACCGCCGCGAAGGAAGCGGCGCGCAAACTCGGCCGACGTCTGATCAGCGAGGAGCGCGCCGCACTGATGGAGTTGATGGATTACAAGAAGATGAACCAGGTGCGCGCGCGCGTCGACTCGATCGTCAAGGATCCCGCGACGGCCGCCGCGCTGAAGCCGTGGTACCGGCAGTTCTGCAAGCGGCCGTGCTTCCACGACGAGTACCTGCAGACGTACAACCGGTCGAACGTCGAACTCGTCGACACGAAAGGTAAAGGCGTGCAGGCGCTCACCGAACGCGGCGTCGTTGCGAACGGCAAAGAGTACGAAGTGGACTGCCTGATCTTCGCGACGGGCTTCGAAGTGGGCACGTCGTACACGCGGCGCGCCGGATACGACATTGTCGGCCGCGGCGGAGTGACGCTGTCGGAACACTGGTCCGGCGGGCTGCGCACGCTGCACGGGCTCACCACCCACGGCTTCCCGAACTGCTTCTTCCTCGGCTTCACACAAACGGCGATCACGATCAGCGTGCCGCAGGCGCTGAACGAGCAGGCGCAACACGTGGTGCACATGGTGACGGAAGCGCGCGCGCGCGGCGCCAAAGCGCTGGAGCCGACGCTGGAAGGCGAAACGAACTACGTCAACGAAGTGAAAGGGCTGGCGCGGATCGGCGCGCGCTTCTACATGGAGTGCACACCGGGCTACTACAACAGCGAAGGGGCGTCCGGAAACAAGGGCGGATTCTTCTCCGACATGTACGGCGCGGGTCCGTTGCGTTTCTTCCAGGTTCTCGAAGAGTGGCGCGCCAACGGGCGTCTCGAGGGGCTCGAACTGCGCTAGGTCACGAGCCGCACCGTTTCAGTCGAGCAACGCCTTCAGCTGGTTTTTTTCCTCGTCGTTCATCGGGACGAAGACCGGCTTGCCGTCCTTCACGACGGCCTTGCCGTTCTCGACCAGAAGTCGGGTACCGAGTTCGTACGGGTGATCCAGGTAGATCTGACACAGCGCAATGCACGCGTCGCAGATGTAGACGCCAGGACCCGCAACGAGCTTGGCAACCTGCGTATGGGGTTTGCCGCAGAAGCTGCAGCTCACTTTTCCCTTCGAGTCTGTCATGAGTCTACCCACCATCTGTTGGAAGCTGAGAATCCGCACGCCATCTGCAGGAGCTGCGTCGTCCGGTTCCGCACCATCGATGGTGTGCGTTTGGTATCGTCGGTCGCGACTGCGCCGTACGACCCATCGCGACACGGACTTGCCCTTGCGGTAGCCCAGGTGCAGACCGTCCGAGATGCGCACGAAATAGGGCTTGGCACGGACATCCAGCCGTGCGCGTTGTTCGCGTTCGTGAATGGGAAATGTCACGTTGCTGCCCCCGTCGGTTCGAGGAAAAACTACCAGTGACGCGGTGGCTTGTAATGTCCAATGTTTGTCCACGATGACGATGCCGCATGGTCGATGACGATCGCTGGCTCGAACCCTGGCTGAACACCGTTCGCGAACGCGCCGGGCCCGCGCCGGTGCTCGAACTCGGCTGCGGTAACGGCAGAGACACGGCGACGCTGGCGGCCGCCGGCGTGCGAGTCGTCGCAGTAGACCTATCGGCACGCGCGATCGAAATGGCGCGAGCGGCCGTTGGCAACGCGCAGTTTCACGTCGCCGACATCCGAGATCCGTCCGCTGGCGCACGCGCGCGTCGTCGTCGCGAGTCTGTCTCTGCACTACTTCACGTGGGCCGAGACGGTGCACATCGTCGAACGCGTGGGCGACGTGCTTCGCGATCGAGGTCTGCTGATCTGCCGCCTCAATTCGACGCGCGATCACCACTATGGCGCGAGCGGACACCGGCGCATCGAGGACGATTACTACCTCGTGAACGGACGGACGAAGCGTTTCTTCGACCGGTCCGCGGTCGAACGGCTGTTCGATGGATGGCGGATTCTGGCGCTCGAGGAGCGGACCATTCACCGATACGAACGGCCAAAGGTCGTCTGGGAATTGGCCGTCGAGGCTGCCGGAGCTCATCCGCACGGCGCCGAGGGATGACGCGTGCGGTGGCTGTGCTATCCGCTGCAACCACGTCTCTTTCACCTCACTTACATCCCCTCGAAACTCCTAACAAACGCGCCACAGTGCGGCGGTTCGAATGCGACTTCGTCCACATTCTGTGAACGCTGATGTCGCGACCATGCGTGCTCCGAATCTGGGGTCCGGATGGGGTGACGGAAATGCAAGCGCAAGTCAGCACGGAGATGGCCCTGGTCGTCAGCCGCGTTGCAGCAACCGTCGCTGAGCCGGCGATTTCAGCGGCGATACCCGCCGATTCACCTGCTCGCATCGATCGCCAGGCTTCTCGGCCTTCAGCACCAGGAATCGGTTAGTCGGTCATGCGCGCCAAACTCCGCTCGTTGGGTCCGGTCGTGTTCGCGATGGCGATCGTGTCGATCGCGCTCGTGTGCGGAACCGTGCGGCCGCTCGAGAATGCCTTCATGGACGCGCGGTCCGGCTGGTTCGATCGCGAGCCGGCCAACGATGCGGTGGTAGTAGAAATCGACGCGCGTACGTTGCACGCGCTCGACCGATGGCCGTGGTCGCGCTCAATCCACGCAGAACTGATTCGACGGCTGAACCAGGCGAAGCCGCGTGCCGTGTTCTACGACGCGGACTTCAGTGTTCGCTCCGGCGATCCGGCGGCCGATGCGGATCTCGCAAACGCGCTCGCCGCCCGTGAGTATCCGTTCATCCTTCCGGTATTCCGGCAACCGGCCCCCTGCGTGGGTGCCGCCGGCGGTTGCCTGGTGACCCGTCCGCTGCCGGAGTTCGAACGCAGCACGCGCGTCGGTCTGGTTGACGTATCGCCGTCGCCGGATGGGCTGGTGCGCGGCATGGTGCATGCCGATCAGTTCGGCGGCGTCGCATATGCGTCGATCGCTTCGCAACTCGCGGGTCGGTCCGGATTCGAGGCCGGCGTTGAGTATCCGATCGACTTCGCGATATCACCGAACGCGTTCAAACACGTGTCGTATCTAGACGTCCTCGACGGTGCGACCGACATGCTCGCCGGAAAGACCGTGTTCGTCGGCGCCACGGCGCTGGAACTCGGCGACACGGTACCGGTGCCGGTGCACCGTGCGTTACCAGGTGTGGTAACCCAGGCCACTGCGTATGCGACGCTGCTCGAAGGCAATCCGACGTGGCTGCCGCGCTGGCTGACGGTCGCCGGCCCGATGCTGGTCTGCTTCGGTATCCCGCTGCTGCGACGCTTTACGTGGCGTAAGACCATTGCCATCGCTTCCGCATTCGCGTTCGGTGCACTGAGTGTCGCGACGCTGCTCGATGCCGTCGCGATGGTGCGATTCGACGTGATGCCGTTCGTATTCGCGGTGCTGCTGAGCGCGGTCGTTGGCGCTACGCTTTCGACCGACCGCGAGCCGCTTCGCGCACTGCTCGCCGGCGTGCGCCTCAAGCGTCGCGAAGCGCTGATCTCGAGCGTTCTGTCGGCGAGCATCGACGGCATCATCGTATTCGGACGCGATGGCGCGGTGCAGGATGCAAACGATTCGAGCGCAAAGTTGCTCGGCCGCCAGGTCGACGAATTGCAGGAATGCGACGTTCGGCAATTGCTGCCCGGTATGCCGGACGTCGATACGCTGGACCGGTCGTCGAATCTCAATGCTCTCGGCGGCCGATCGGTGTTCGGCGATCACTTCGAATTGATGGTCGGTAGCGAAGGCGACGAAACGCCGGTGGAAGTGTCGATCACGCGCGTTGCAATGGGTGAACGCGTCTGGTTCGCCGCGATTCTGCGCGACATGACCGAACGCAAGAAGCAGCAGGCGCTGCTCACGCACCAGGCGACGCACGACGCCCTGACCGGCCTGCCAAACCGGCTGTTGCTCAGCCGCGCGCTCGCCAGTTTGAACACGTCGACGCCGACGGCGCTGTTCATGCTCGACCTCGACCGCTTCAAGGACGTAAACGACACGCTGGGCCACGCCACCGGCGACGCGGTGCTGACGATTCTCGGGCAACGGCTGCGCGGTGCGCTGTCGGAGCAGAACCTCATCGCGCGCATCGGCGGCGACGAGTTTGCAGTGGTCATTCCTCACTACACCGACATCATCGACCTGCGCGCGCTTGCCGACGATCTGCTGGAGCGCGTACGCGCTCCGATCAGAACGGGCGCCAACATGATCGAAGTCGGTGCGAGCATCGGCGTTGCGCTATGTCCTGAACACGGCATCGATGGCAGCGCGCTGCTGCAGAAAGCGGACGTGGCTATGTACGTGGCGAAGAACAACCGCACGAACGTCGAGTTCTATAGCGCCGAAGCGGACCACAGCTCCACCCGCCACCTCAAGATGACGGGTGCGCTGAGGGGTGCGATCGCCCGTGAGGAACTCGAGATCTACTACCAGCCGAAAGTGCGCCTCAGCGACCTGCAATGCATCGGCGTGGAAGCGCTTGCGCGCTGGAATGATGCTGAGTTGGGGAACGTTTCGCCAGGCGAGTTCATGCCGCTTGCAGAAGAATCGGATCTGATCGTGCCGCTGACGCGCTGGTCCGTGATGCGCGCGTTGAAGGACGGAGCGGCGTGGCGCGCGGAAGGTCTCGATCTAGGTCTGGCGGTGAACCTGTCGGCACGGCATCTGCGCGATCCGGCGTTCGCCGAGGAGCTGCTGCGCGCGATTCATCTGCACGACACCGACCCGAGCCGCCTCGAACTCGAAATCACCGAGACGGCGTTGATGAGCGATCCGCAGAAAGCGTTGGCGGTCATTCGCGTGTTGACGCAGGCCGGTGTGCGGATCGCGATCGACGATTTCGGCACCGGCTTCTCGTCGCTCGCCTACCTGAAGCACCTGGATCTCGACACGCTGAAGATCGACCGGTGCCTCGTAAAAGACATCGCCAACAACGCGAATGACCTGACCATCGTGCGCTCGACGCTGCGGATGGCCCACAGTCTGGACTTGTCGGTGGTGGCGGAAGGCATCGAGGAGCGTGCGCACTACGAGACGCTGCGAGAACTCGGTTGCGATATCGGCCAGGGCTTTTGGATCGCCAAGCCGATGCCGGCCAACAAAGTGCTGGCGTGGTGCGACGCATGGGATCGGGGTCGCGCGCTGCTGCAACCACCGGTGAAGCAAGCCGCGGGCTGAGGTTCCTCGACAATCGACCTACAATGCGCGAACCCGAATTCGGGTTCACGACATGCGCGTGCAGTTCCACAAGACCGATGAGCGCCGCTACGGCATCGTGATCCTTCGCGACGGCAGTGAACCCGTGCGGATGCGTACCGCACCGGGCAACGATCCGCTCATGCCGCACGATCTGCAGCACTTCATCGTCGAACAGGAACTCGGCATCCGGCTCGGCATCTTCGGACAGGTGGCGGCAGGTGGGACGTCAGGCACGTTCTACGGGAATACTCAGAACCGTAAGGTCAGGCGCCGCGGCGAGAAGCTGTCGCGCGCGGGCCGGAACGATTCGGAGCGTTCGGAGCGGGCGACGTACGTGTGCGTATTCAACTGGCTGGCGGCCGCTGCCGACCCGGCGCGGCGCCGCCGCGCGGCCGAGATGAAAGACACCGCGCAGAGCACGCTCGCGCTGATGGACGCCGGTGAACGTAGATCGTTCGACCCGAGAACCGTGGCGAGAATCTCTGCGCGAATGGAGACGCTCAGCCGGGAATGGGCGGCGACCAGGGTCGGTGGTTTTATGGAAGTGCAGTGGTGATCATCGAACGCAACGCCGTCCGCGCGATCGTTCTCACGCCGGAACGCAGAGTGCTGCTGATGCGCATTCGCCCGCCGGAAGGCGGCGACTGGTTCTGGATCACGCCGGGCGGCGGGCTCGAAGCCGGAGAGACGGAAGAACGGGGATTGCGACGCGAGTTGAGGGAAGAACTCGGGCTCGAAACCTTCGCGATCGGGCCTCTCGTCTGGCGGCGCCAGCACACATTCAACTGGGGCGGTAGGCGGATCTGCCAACGCGAGCAATATCACGTCGTCCACGTCACCGAATTCGAACCGCGCATGACGGACACCATCGAAGCGCGGGTGCTCGATCGCTTCCGTTGGTGGCACGCGGACGAACTTGCAGCGGCGCGGGAACCACTGACGCCGATGTCGCTGGCCGAAATCGTCACGAACTATCTTGCATACGGCGCACCCGCAGACGTATCGACCGTGGAAGTGCTCGTCGATTGACGGAGCAGATCGTCACATCGATTCGCAACGTCCAGCTGCGCTTCGAAACGAACCCGCGCCTGTTTTCGCCGCGGAAGGTGGACGCCGGCACCCTGGCGATGTTGTCGGTCGCGGAATTCGAACCGCGCGACAAGGTGCTGGATCTCGGGTGCGGGTATGGCGTCGTCGGTGTCTTCGCAGCCAAGCAGACGTCACCGCAGCGGGTGTTTCTGATTGACAACGATCCCGTTGCGGTGCGATGCGCATCGGTAAATGCGCGGCTTAACGAAGTAGGTGGCGTGACAGTCGTTTGCAGCGATGGCTTCAGGGATTTTCGCGAAACCGGGTTCACGAAGATGCTCTGCAATCCGCCGTATCACGCCGACTTCGAGGTGGCGAAGCACTTCATCCAGAAGGGCTTCAACCGACTTGAATTGGGCGGCACGCTGTATATGGTGACGAAGCGGGAGGCGTGGTATCGGAACAAGCTGCACGCAATCTTTGGCGTCGTTCGCGTGCATACCCTAGGATCGTACTTCGTGTTCGAAGCAACGAAGATAGCGGCGACCTATGCGAATGCGAGACGGGTCTGATCGGGCGCGGGCGATTTGAACTGGGTGACACTCCATGTCCTGGATCTGGTCGGCGTCGCTGTGTTCGCGGTGAGCGGCGCGCTGGCTGCAGGACGCAAAGCCCTCGATCTGTTCGGTGTTCTCGTCATTGCGGCGCTGACGGCGGTAGGCGGGGGCACGATCCGCGACCTTCTGTTGGATAGGCATCCAATCTTCTGGATCGCCGACCCTACGTATCTGATCGTCATCGGCACGGCCGCGCTGCTGACGCTGTTGTACGTCCGGATCCGTCCGCCGCCGGGAAACGCGTTGTCGTTGGCAGACGCACTCGGGCTCGCGCTGTTCTCGTTGTCGGGCGCGCAGATCGCCGAAGCAGAGGGTTTGTCGCCGATCATCGCCGTGTTGATGGGAACGATCACCGGCGTGGCCGGTGGGGTGCTGCGCGACGTCTTGTGTGCGGAAATTCCATTGATTCTGCGGCGGGACATCTACGCCACGGCGGCCATCGCCGGCATTTCGTTCTACCTCACGGCCGAAGCGTTGGGGGTGCCGCGTCTGTGGGCGTTTGCATTGGGCACGAGCGTGGTCGTGGCATTGCGCGTATCGGCCATCGTGTGGGGACTGCGGCTGCCGACGTTCAAGCTGCCGGAGTCGCCGACGTGAATCCGTCCGTGAAACGCTTCGTGAAATCGCGTCTGCCGCGGCTGTTCGACTGCTGGCGAAAGATGAAGGAACCGTCGCGCGCCCGGCGGTCGGCGAAGCAGACGTTCACACGGAAATTCCACCGTCACTCTGCGCAGGAAATGGAGTCGCTGTCGGGACCCGGGTCGGACCTCGCGCAGACCGAGACGGTTCGCCGCCTGCTTCCATCGTTGGTGAAGAAGCTGGAGTGCAGGACGCTGCTCGATGTGCCGTGCGGCGACTTTTACTGGATGCGCCTCGTCGACTTGAGCGTCGACTACATCGGCGCGGACGTGGTCGACGAACTGATCCGTCAGAACCAGCAGGCCTACGGCAACGCACGGCGGCGGTTCATTCAACGGGACCTGTTGCAGGACCCGCTTCCGACGGCTGACCTGGTTCTGTGCCGCGATTGCCTCGTGCATTTCTCGAACGGCGATGTCATGCGAGCGCTTGCGAACATCCGCAGATCCGGTGCGACATGGTTGTTGGCGACGACGTTCGTCAGCCGCGACCGGAATGAAGACATCCCTACTGGCAAGTGGCGCGCGGTGAACCTGCAACGTCCGCCGTTCAACCTGCCGGTGCCGGTCGAGTTGTTCGACGAAGCGCATCCGTCGATCGACTTCGCCGACAAACATCTCGCGCTGTGGCGGGTGGCCGACCTGCCCGACGTGCCGATCAGTTGACCAGCGCCGGCGTCCACAACCGTATGTACTGTCCGTCGCTGATGGTCGTGCGCAACGCTCGCTCGCGTGCTGGCCACACATGCAACTCGCCGCGTCGATCGAGATCCCGTAACGCTGCCCGCGACAAGCCCAGTTGTCGTGCCAGCAGCCGATCCAGGCGGACGGCGCACGGCAGCGGCACGGCCAGACGAATGCACAGAGGCGCGAGGTCGTCGATCGTCGCTACGATAGTCACGCGTCTTACGTATACCTCGGTGCTCGCGTCCACAAGCACACCCTGCTTTCGCATCCGCGCGATGTCGAACGCGAGCCAGCGTGCGACGAGCGGATCGTCACGGAAGAACGCCTCGAGACGTTGCGGCTCGATTTCGCCGACCGGTCGCCGTTCGATGACCGGATACTTCCACGCCGCGTCGCACCGCTCGCAGCGATAGTTGAGCCACACGTCGAGCCGTTTCCTGTGCGCATTGACGCGGAACGTTCCCGCGCAGACAAACGGCTGCGTCTCGTTGCAGCCCGCACAGTGTCTGATCAGCCGGGGTGATGCCAGCGGCGTCACCTCCCAGCGTTCGCAGCGAATCTCCACAGCAGTACTCCGGTGCGGAAGCACTGCGCGACAGCAGGGTCGATGGCGACATGGAGGTGCGATGCCATGGATCGCAGGGAGGCGACGCCCGAGTCAGGAAATCAATGCGGGAGATTCGGGTGTCGATGGCCGAGTGCCAGACCTCAGTCTGCCGCGCCTGCATCCAGCGCGCGCGAGCGCACGCGATGACCGCCGATGCGTTCGAAGACGCGTCGGAGGCGGCTCGGGAATCTGAGATCTAGCGGCGTTGGGGCACGGGCAGCGATCGATCGAACACTAGGGAGCGCGGATTGTGTTGGAAGAACCGCGTGCCATTCAAGCGGGTCGTCAGGAAATCCCGATGCCGCTGACGCGCACCCACGGGAAGATGCCCGAGCCGAAGTCCGCCCGCTCGGACGAGATCGCGACGATGTTCGTCAGTAGTGCGGCCATGTTGCCGCTGACCATCGTCTCCGAAATCGGGTACGAAACTTCGCCGTTGTCGACGTAGTAGCTGTTCTTGGCGACGCCGGAGAAGTCGCCTTTGTCGTTCGGACGACCACCCGAGAACCGGGTGATCAGAATGCCGGCTTTCACGTCGCGGATCATGGTGTCGAGCGGCGTTGCCCCCGCCTCGACCACCCACGCGCCGCCGCCGGTCGCGGCGCGCGCGAGACCGGTCTTGCGCGAACCATAGAGGTCGAGCAGGAAGCTGCGCAGCACGCCGTCTTCGACCACGGTTGCGTTCTGTACTTCGTATCCATCGCCGGTGACGAAGTAGCCGCCAACGAGGTCGCGCGGCCGCGAATGCAGCGTCAACGCGGCGTCTGCGACACGTTGGCCGAGGCTGTTCTTGTACAGGGATGTGCCGGAGATCAGCGGCTGATTACCGATGCTGCCGAGCAGGAAGCCGAGAAAGTCGCCGATGCAGTCCGGCGTGATGATCATGTCGCCGGTGAACTTCTGCGGCACTTTACGGGTGCGGACCTGTTCGGTCGTCTGCTTCATCAGCGCATCCGTCGTGGCGTGCGACACCAGCGGTTTGTCGAGCGCCGCGAGCGTCACGCCGGTGTAGTTGAACGACGACACGTCGGTGCCGTCGCGCGCGGTGAACATCAGGCTGGCGTGGTAGGCGGAGCGCGTCGTATCGAAGTCGACACCGTTCGAATTCAGGAACAGCGCCTGGCGCGAGGCAAACGAGATCGATGCATTGCCCATTTTCAATGTCGGGTAGCGCGTCTTTGCGTAGTCGAGCGCCTCGGCGATGCGTTCGTACATCAGATCGAGATCGGCAGCTTCGGGCCCAGCTTTGAAGATCCGCTTCGGTTGCGCCTCGGCAATGTCGTTGGCCGGATCGGCTCTCGAACCGCTCGTCACGGCCCAGAGGTTCTCGACGGCGTCGGGCAGGCCTTCGTCCGTCACGTTGTTCAACGTCAGGCTGCCCTGCTTGTGGTCGACGATGCCGAGCAGACCAAGTTCGGTATTGTGGGTCGTGCGCAGCAGATTGGTATGACCGAACTCCGCCTGGAGTTCGTGCTGGTCGCTGCTCACCAGACGCACGCGCGCTTTCTGAAAGCCGCGCTTCAGCAATGCGTCGAGGCTGCGCTGTGCAAACGCGCGGTCGACCATGTCACACGCCTCCGAGATGCACGCGACACTTGATCGAGGGTCCGCCCATGCCGACCGGGATCAACGTCTTCTTGCCGCACATGCCGGCGCACGTCCAGCTCAGTTCGTCCGACACCATCGTGACGGTCTTCAGCATGTCGAACGCGACGCCGGAGATCGTCGTGTCGGTGATGGCGCTGCCGAGCTTGCCGTTCCTGATTTCGTAGCCGAGCGTGACGCCGAACATGAACTCCGACGTCGAATCGGCTTGGCCGTTGGAAGGCCGCAACAGGTAATAGCCGTCCTCGATACTCGCGATCATGTCGTCGAGTTTGTCTTTGCCGGGGAGGATCGCGGTGTTGCGCATCCGAATCAGCGGCTCGTCGGAGAATGTGTACGCGCGTGCATTGCCCGTGGGTGGTACGCCGAACAGGACCGAACTTTCCTTGTTGTGCATGAAGTTTTTCAGCACGCCGTTCTCGATCAGGATCGTGTCCTGACTTTCAACGCCCTCGTCGTCGACATAGATCGGCACCGGCAGCGTTTCGCCGCGATAGGTATTCGCGAAGTCGACCAGCGTGATGAGCGGGCTTGCGACGAGCTTGCCGATATAGTCGGCGGCAACCGAACCTTCTTGCACGATGTCGGCTTCGGTGGTGTGACCGATTGCTTCGTGCGCGAGGATGCCGGCGAGGTCGGAGTCGAGCACCACGTCGTGCAGACCGGCGCGCGGCGACACCGCTGTGCGTTTGTTCATCAGATGGCGGTGCGTTTCCGCAATGTCGGCGAACAGTGCGGCGGGCTCGGTGAAGACGTCTTCGAACTGGCCGCGGCCGCCGAACGTCTTGCTGTATTCCACCGGCTGACCGGCGTCGTTGGTGGTGGTCATGCGCACCTGGATCAGCGAACGCGTCGTGTTGGAGTACCCCTCGGAGGCGTCGGCCGTATAGAGGTGCTTCTCCATGTCGAGGTCGAGGCGGGCGACGCTGCGCGACTTCAGATCCGGATAGGTCTTTGCGATGTGCGCGTCGATCGCCTGCAGGAACTCGATCGACTGTTGCTGCGTCAGCCGCGGTCGTTTTGTTCCGAAGTCGCTTTCCTTGAATGTCTTCGTGCGCGGCAGCACGATCTCCGGCCGCGCCGCATGACGCGCGAGCAATGCGGCGTTACGCGTCGCTTCGTCCACCGTCGCAATGACCGAGTCATTGTCGATCTGCGGCCGCGACGCAAAACCCCACACGCCGTCCTTGAACACGCGCGCCGATACGCCGCCGTCGGAGGTCTTCGTGTTCGAAACGACGTCGCCGTTCAGCAGCGAGATCTGAGTGCTGCGATTACGCTGCAGTCGCAGCTCGGTGTAGGCATTGAAGCGGTTGCCGTAGACGGTCAGATTGGTTTCGCGAATCGACATGACGACCTCGAATCGGAGAGACGAGGTCGCATTCTAACCGGGTCGCAATTCGGTGCTACGTGTCGAACCGAATCCCCTCGAGCGTTCCTTCGTTGCGCCACGCATCGAGGATCGACGAGAACGCCATGATGCCCGGCGCGTACGAACCGTTGCGCCGGATCAGCAGGCCGTTCGGCTGTCCTTCGTTGTTGTAGTAACCCGGCGTGCATGACTCCAGGAACTTCACGCTCATCACCGATGCATCGATCACCTTCTTCACCCAGTCGGCTTCCGCCTCGGCGGTGACGTCGAAGGTGCGAACCTGATGATCGTGCGCGTGCTTCAGGATGTAGCCGATGTGGCGGCTCTGCACGTCGAGCACGTGTGGAATGTTCGCCGACACGCCGGTTTGCGACAGCCCGACGATGAAGCAGTTCGGGAAGTCGTGTGTCTGCATGCCGAACATGGTTGACACGCCGTCTCTCCATTTCTGGCTCAGCGCAACGCCGTCGCGCCCGTACACTTCGTAACCGGCGCGTCGTTCCAGCGGCGTACCCACTTCGAAGCCGCTCGCGAAGATGATGCAATCGAGTTCGTATTCGACGCCGTTCGCAACGATGCCGCGTTCGGTGATGCGTTCGATGCCTTGGCCGTCGGTGTGAACGAGCGTCACGTTCGGCCGATTGAACGTATCGAGATACTCGTCGTGGAAACACGGCCGCTTGCAGAACTGGCGGTAATACGGTTTCAGTGCCTCAGCCGTGTTCGGATCGTTGACGATCGCTTCGGCCCGCGCGCGCACCTGCTCCATCTTTTCGAAGTCGACCATCTCGAGAGTGCGCATGATCGACGCGGGATCGGAACTCAAGCCGCGGCCGCGCAGAAGCTTGCCGATGATCTCGGTCCAACCGTCCATTACCAGATCTTCTTCAGCATAGCCGCCACTCGTCAGCGTAGAGAAGTTCTCCATACGGCGACGTTGCCATCCGGACTCTAACGACTTTGCCCAGTCTGGATCCGTGGGGCGATTTGCGCGCACGTCGATCGATGACGGCGTGCGCTGGAACAGATAGGTGTGCTTCGCGCTGGCGCCGACGTGCGGTACGCACTGCACCGCGGTTGCGCCGGTGCCGATGATGCCGACACGCTTGTCTTTCAGGCCGGTCAGATTGCCGTAGCTGTCGCCGCCGGTGTACGCGTAGTCCCAACGGCTCGTATGGAACGCGTGACCGCTGAACGATCCGACGCCGGGAACACCCGGCAGCTTCGGCCGGTTGAGCGGACCGTTTGCCATGCAGACGTACTGCGCCGTGAAGCGGTCGCCGCGATCCGTGGACACGATCCACCGCGCCGCCGCCTCGTCCCAGCGCAGTTCGGTGATCTGCGTCTGGAACAGCACGTTGCGATACAGGTCGTAGTGCTCCGCAATGCGCCGGCTGTGCGCAAGGATCTCCGGCGCTTTCGCGTATTTCTCGGTCGGGATGTAGCCGGTTTCTTCGAGCAGCGGCAGATAGATGTACGCCTCGGTATCGCACGCGGCGCCCGGATAGCGGTTCCAGTACCAGGTGCCGCCGAAATCGCCGCCTTTCTCGACGATGCGGATGTCTTCGATGCCGCTCTGGCGAAGACGCGCACCGATCAACAGGCCGGCGAAGCCGCCGCCGATCACCAGCACTTCGACGTCGTCGTGCAGTGCCGCGCGTTCAATCGGCTTCACATAAGGGTCTTCGAGGAAGTGCGAGAACTCGCCGGTCACTTCGAGGTATTGCGCGTTGCCGTCTTTGCGCAAACGCTTGTCGCGCTCCTGACGATATTTCTCGCGCAGTGCATCCGGGTCAAAGCTCAGCGTCGCGGCGCTCTCGGCTGCCATGTCCTCTCCAGTTCGGAAATGTATAATGCGTTCTAGTTTATCCACGCCGTTGGGTCGCGCAAAGCCCCGGGAGGACAAATGCCTGAACGACAGTTGACCGGCGGAGCCAAAGTCCCCGACTCGCTCGAGATGCCGGCAGCGACGAAGGACTGGAATCGGGCAAAGGCGGATCTCGAACGTTATGGCCTTGCCATCGTCGAAGACGCGCTGACCGACCGCGAGTTGCAGGCGGTGAGAGACCGAGTCGTCGAGCAGGCGGCGGCGGAACGTATCGCCGGTGTCGCATCGCTCGAACACGACGGCGCCAATCAACGCATCTGGAACCTGATCAACAAAGGCGCGATCTTCGCGGAGCTGCTGCACAAGCCGCTCGTCCGCGACGCCATGAGCCACATCCTCGGCGGCCGCTTCACGATCTCGAGCTATACGGCGAACATCGCCGGCCGCGGGGGCGCTGAAATGATGTTGCACTCCGACCAGGGTTATGTGCCGCTCGAGATTCCGATCCCGGTCGTCGCGAACATCATGTGGATGCTCGACGACTTCACCGATGCAAACGGCGCAACGCGCGTGGTGCCCGGTTCGCATCTGCTGCGCCGGCATCCGGATCCGCTGAATCGACCGCTCACTGCGGCTGCCACCGGTCGCGCCGGCAGCGCGCTGATCTTCGACGGGCGTCTCTGGCACGGCACCGGACGCAACGTCACCGATCGGCCGCGTCACGGTGTGCTCAGCTATTTCGCGCGGCCGTTCATGCGTCCTCAGGAGAACTGCACGCTGTCCGTTGCGGACGACGTGCTCGCCGGCGCATCGCCGTGGCTGAAGGAGCTGCTCGGCTTCCGGGTGTGGCGTTCGCTCGGCGGCGTAGAAGGTCCCTACGGCCGCGGAACGGTCGATCCCGCGAGCATCGAGCGCGGCAGCGACGGTCCCGATCCTTCGTTCGACTACGTCGGTACGTTCGTCGAGCGGCCGGCCAACCCGATCAGAGAAATGAAACCGGGTGACTGAACGTGACGTGGCAGGAGATCTTCGCGATCGCCGGTCAGTTTCCGCTGGTAGAACTCGGCAGCTACCACGTTGTCCCGCGTTGTGCGTGGCAATCGCGCCGCGCGCCGTCGTGAAGGCTCGCGATGCTTTCAGGGGGAACAGCAGACCGAAGACGAGTTCTGGTCGCAGTCGTCCGCGAGAAGGAGCTTCAGACGATCTCGATCGCGGGCGCCGGCGGCGTGATCTTCGTAGGCAGCGTTTCGCGCATCAACGACATGGCGACGATACCGACCAAAGCGGCCGCCATCATGTACCAGGCCGGTGCCATCGGACTGCCGGTCGCTTTGATCAACCAGGTCACGTACGGCTGCGCCACGCCGCCGAACACCGCGACGCCGATCGCGTAAACGACCGCGAGGCCGGTGCTTCTGACGTCTTTGCGCAGCGACTCGGTCAGGCACACCAGAGCGACGCCGACGCTGGTCGAACTGAACGCGCCGAGCAGACCGGTCGCGAGGATCAGCGTCAGCGCATCGCGATTACCGACCATCAGACTGAACGCCGGGTAGATTGCGAGCAGGAACAACACGCGCGCGGTGATCATCACCGGCTTGCGGCCAAAGCGATCGGACAGCGCGCCGCCGAGTAACGCGAACACCACTCCGGTGAAACCGTTGGCGACAGATGCACCGAACGAATCGGAAGCCGTCATGTGCAGCGTCTCCGACGCGTAGGTGGTCATGTACAACAGCACGTACGTGGACGTGGTGAAGCTCATGATCATGCCCAGCCCGAGCAGAATCGGTCGCGCGTGACTGAACATGCCGTGTGCGGTCGGATGGAAGTCGCGCGGCACTTCGACGCGGTGCAGCGTTTCGGGCAGGCGCCTGCGCATGATCAGGCCAAACGGCAGCACGATGGCGCCGATACCGAAGGCGATCCGCCAGCCGAACGATTCCAGCTGCTCCGCGGTGAGCAGATACGACAGCAGCAGACCGACGCTCGCGCCGGTCAACGATGCGATCGCCTGGCTGCCGCTCTGCCACGCGCCGATCAGGCCGCGCCGATGCGGCGGCGCCGCTTCGATCAGAAACGCGGTGGTCGGACCCACTTCGCCACCGAGTGCGAATCCCTGCACGAGCCGGAACACCAACAGCAGCACCGGCGCCGCCGGTCCGATCATCGCGTACGACGGCGTCAGGACGATGCCGAGAATACCGACGCCCATCAGCGTGAAGCTGAGCAGCATTGCCGGTTTTCTGCCGGCGCGGTCGCCGAAGCGGCCGATCACGATCGCACCGACCGGCCGGCCGATGAAACCCACCGCGAACGTCAGCAGCGACAGCATCAGATTTTCGAACGGCGTCTGCGTCGGGAAGAACGTGCGCCCGATCTGCACCGCGAACAGCGCGTAGGTGGTGAAGTCGTAGAACTCGAGCGCATTGCCGATCACCGCGGCGGTGATCTGGGAGCGCGTTACCGCGGGTGTCGCATCGCGCGCCACGGCTTCGCCGGACAATTCAGCCATCGATGTTCCTCTAGGTGGTCTCGTTCCGCGCACGCGGTGCTCGAGCGGTGCCGTCAGTCCGGCAGGCCCAGCACGCGTTTCGCGAGGATGTTGAGCTGCACTTCCGACGTGCCGCCTTCGATCGAATTCGCTTTCGATCGCAACCATGCGCGCGTCGTGGTCAGTTCGTCCGCAGTGAATGCATCGCCGCCCCAGCCGACCGCTTGTGTTCCCATGATCGACAGCAGCAGTTCGTACCTGCGGATGTTCTGCTCGGTGCCGTAGTACTTGAACATCGACGACGCCGCGCCTGGCGCGCGGCCGGATTGTGATTCTTCCATCGAGCGGCGCATCGTCAGCGCGAAACTGCGATCATTCATCCGGTGCGCGATGACACGTTGCCGCGTGGCCTCTTCGGCGATGCGACCATCGTTCGCACCGAGATACGCCTTGGCGATGTCTTCGATCTTCGCCGCCTGCTGGGTGCCGCCGCCGATGCCGCCGATCGACGTGCGCTCGTATTGCAGCAGGCGCTTGGCCACGGTCCAGCCTTTGTTCACTTCGCCGACGACGTTCTTCTTCAGCGCCCGCGCGTTGTCGAAGAACGTTTCGCAGAACGGCGACATGCCGCTGATCAGCAGGATCGGTTTGACGGTGACGCCCGGCTGGTCGATATCGAACAGGATGAAGGTGATGCCGTCGTGCTTCGGCGCCCTGGGGTCGGTGCGCACCAGACAGAAGATCCAGTCCGCGTGATCGGCGCCGGACGTCCAGATCTTCGAGCCGTTGATGATGTACTCGTCGCCGTTCTCTACCGCGCTCGTCTTGAGACTGGCGAGATCGGAACCTGCGTTCGGGTCGCTGTAACCCTGACACCACCAGATCTGTCCGCGCGCGATCTTCGGCAGATGCTCTGCTTTCTGTTCCTCGGTGCCGAACTCGAGCAGCGCCGGGCCGATCATGCTGATGCCCATGCCGAACAGCGCCGGGCGCGCATTGATGCGGCGCAACTCTTCCTGCAGCACCTGGTTCTGTTCCTTGTCGAGACCGCCGCCGCCGTACTTCACCGGCCACGTCGGTACGGTCCAACCTTTTTCCGCCATGTTGTCGAGCCAGACCTTCGTCTCGGGATGTTTGTACTGCGCGCGGCGTCCGCCCCCCGGCATCTCGTCCTGCGGCATCGGTGTGCGCATGTGCGGCGGGCAGTTCGCGTCGAGCCAGCGACGGACGTCTTGGCGGAAGGTTTCGATGTTGCTCATAGCGCCTTTACGAAAACGATTTTCGAATCACCGGGAGCGTAGAAATCTTTCAGCTCGCCGGCGATCGTGTAACCCATCGAGACGTAGAACGCGCGCGTGCGTTTGTAGTTTTCGCGGCCTGCGGTTTCGACCCAGAGATGGGTACAGCCGCCGGCGCGCGCGCGCGACTCGACCTCGGTGAGCAGCAACCGGCCGACGCCGCTGCCGTGGCTTTCCGGGTCGACCGCGATCCAGTACAGATCCCAACTCGATTTCGTCATCGAATTGAAGCCGTAAATGGCGTAGCCGAGCGTCACCTCGCCTTCGTCGACGAACAGGAACTGATAGTCGGACGCCTTGCCTTTGGTCAGCCGATCGTCGACCAGTTCGACCGCCACTGCGACTTCGGGCGGATAGAACACGTCCGTCGCGGTGGTGATTTCGGCGATGCGCTCGCGGTCGCGGCGCTGCACTTCGGTACGCAGTGTCAGAGCCTGCATGAATTCACCCGATGAAACGACCCGTCTTTATAAACAGCGGCCGTCGGTGCATGCAAGCAGCGTCGGCGTAGCAACTAGGGAAGTGCCGCCTCGACGATTCGCGCAATCGCGTCGCGGTAACGGATGCCGCTGTGTTCGAGTGCCGCCGCGAAGCCGGCATCGGGAGAAATGCACGGATTCGTATTCACTTCGAGTATCCACGGACCTTCGGCGTCGACGCGGAAGTCGACGCGCGCGTAGCCCGACAATCCCATTGCCCGGAACGTGTCTCGCGCGAGACGTTCGAGTTGCGCGAGCAGCGTCGCGTCGGATGCCGGGAATTCGAACCGGCGCGGCGTGTTGGCGAACTCGAACGAATCCTCCACCCACTTCGCGCGGTAGCCGACCATGTGCGCTTTGCCGGCAGGAAATGCGGAGAAGTCGATCTCGGCCGGCGACAACACCTCCGGTTCGGCCGGGCCGCTCAACACGGACAGATTGAACTCGCGGCCGACGATGAAGCGCTCGGCGAAACACGGGCGACCCAGCGCGCGCGAGCGTTCGCGAACGGCGCGTTGCGCGGCTTCGAGCGAATCGCAACGGACGATCGCGTCGTCTTCGAGATCGCGCGACGCGTGTTCGAAGCGTGCCTTCACGATGTAGTCGTCGCTGCGAAACGCGCGCGTGGCGCCGCCCAGCGTCACCCATTCCGGTGTCGGCAGCGACAACCGCGTCATGAAGTCCTTCGCGGCGCACTTGTCGTTCGACAACGCCATGCTCGCCGCACTCGATCCGGTGTACGGGATGCCGTGGCCGTCGAGCATCGCCGGCACTGCAACGGCGGTGGCATCGGAACCGGCGAGCGATTCGACGAGGTTGAACACCAGATCCGGTCGCGACGTGACGAGGCGGGTGCTCAGTGCACCGAGATCCTCGCCGACCACGAACACTTCGGGCGTGCAGCCGAGTTCGGTGAGGGCCGCGCGAACGGCCGCGGCTTGAACGAGCGTGTCCTGTGCATCGGGCCGTGCCGTGGGCGACACCGTGTCGTGCAGCAGCAATACGTTCATTCGACCGCTCAGTCGATCAGGCGGCGCGGACGCGCGCTTCTGGAATTCGTTTCGCAGCCGAGTCGACGATGGCGCGGATCAGTTCCACGTACGGCATGCCGATCGCAGTGGCGATCATCGGCAGATCCGAGTGCGTCGGGTGCAGTCCGGCAAGCGGGTTGACCTCGAGGAACATCGGTTTGCCGCGCGCGTCGCAACGGATGTCGACGCGGCCGCCGTCGCGACAATCGAGCGCGATCCACGCATCGAGCGCGATGCGCTCGGCCTCGGCCACCAGTGGATCGATACGGGTGACGTGCCGGTACTCGACGAGTTTCTCGCACTCTTCTTTGTTCGTGTACGAATACACGTCCGGTTCGGCGTCGCTGCGCAACACGATTTCGATCGAGCCGATCGCCCGCGCGGCGTCGCCGGTGCCGACGATCCCGACGGTGAATTCGCGTCCGGGCAGGAACGTCTCGACGAGCACTGGTTGCCGGTAACGATCGAGCAACTCGATCGCGACCTGCGACAGATCCGCCTTCGAGCGCACCACCGACTTCGGCGTAACGCCTTTGCCGGTGCCTTCGGCAATCGGTTTGGCGAGCATCGGGTAGCCGAGCGAGACGCGGTCGATGTCGGCCGGCGTTTCGATGATCGCGAAGTCGGCCGTCGGCACGCCGGCGGCACGCGCGATCGTCTTCGACCAGCCTTTCTGCAGACACACCGACGCGGCCAACGGATCGGCGAAGGTGTAGGTGATCCCGTAAACGTCGAGGATCGCCGGCACCTGTGCTTCGCGGCCGTAGCCGTTGAGCCCTTCGGCGATGTTGAACACGAGTTCCCACCGGTCGCCTTTCGCGAGGCGACCGATCAGCGAACGGGCGGAACCGATGCGATCGACCGTGTGGCCGAGCGACTCGATTGCCCCGGCCAGCGCGTCGATCGTGCCTTGTTGATCGAACTCGGCGGTTTCTTCTTCGCCGTAACCGAGCGCGAGGTACTCGGCGCGCAGGTCGTAGGTGAGTCCGATGCGCACTAGGCGAACTCGGCGTTCATTGGATCGGTCGCTGGCACGTGGAGGGGATCCGGGTAGCGGTACTCGCGACCTTCGTAGTTGCGCAGGATCAGATCCTCGCCGCTGCGACCGACGACGTACTGCGGCTGCAACGGAATCTTGCCACCGCCGCCCGGTGCGTCGACGACGTAGGTCGGCACGCCGTAGCCGGTGGTGTGACCGCGCAGACCTTCCATGATGTCGAGACCGGTCTGAATCGAGGTGCGGAAGTGGCTCGATCCGGAGATCGGATCGCACTGGTATAGATAGTACGGACGGACGCGCATCAGCAGCAGGCGCTGCATCAGTTCTTTCATCGTCCCGACGTCGTCGTTGACGCCTTTGAGCAGCACCGTCTGCGAACCGATCGGAATGCCGGCGTCGGCCAGACGCGCGCACGCGGTGAACGCTTCGGTGGTGCATTCGTCGGGGTGCAGATAGTGCACGCTCATCCAGATCGGATGGTGCTTGCGCAACACCCGCACGAGGCTCGGCGTGATTCGCTGCGGCAGCACGGCCGGCATTTTGGTGCCGATACGGATGAACTCGACGTGCGGAATGTCGCGCAAGCGCCCGAGTATGTAGTCGAGCTTCTCGTCCGCCAGCGCCAGCGGATCGCCGCCGGAAATCAGCACGTCGCGGATGGCCGGCGTCTTGCGGATGTAGTCGAACATCGCTTCGAGGCGGGCGTCGGACGGCGCCAGTTCGCCGTGACCGACCACGCGCGAACGGGTGCAGTAGCGGCAATACGTGGTGCAGAAGTCGAGCGCGAGGAACAGCACGCGGTCGGGATAACGGTGCACGAGCCCCGGGACCGGGCTGTGACCGTCTTCGCCGAGCGGGTCGTCGGCTTCGCCAGGTCCGCGCAGAAACTCGCCGGTCACCGGAATGACGGTGCGGCGCAGCGCGTTGTTCGGATTGGTCGGGTCGAGCAGGCTCACGTAATAAGGCGTGATTCCCAACGGCAGCATCGAGCCGCCTTCGACGATCGCGCGGCGTTCGTCCGCGGACAGTTCGAGCAGGTTCTCGAGTTGCGCGAGGTTCTTGATCCGATTGCGCGACTGCCAGCGCCAATCGGTCCACTCGGCGTCGGTCACCATCGGATAATGCGCGCGCCGGAAGACGCGGACGCGACGGCTTTCGCGTGGAGGTCGGGAGCGGATCTTGCTGCGATCGAAGCGGGGATCGATGTCGCGGTGGATGTACGGCGCCGGGCGGGCCGTGATGTTTCTTACTGAGATTTTTAGAGATTGCGTTGACGCGGATCGCGTGGGAGGTTTGTCGTCATCGCTGACGAGCCCTTCTTTTTCTTCTTTGGACGCAGAGGCCCGTGATTTCACCGTATCGCACTCCTTGTACACATTGCCGATATTCCATGGTCGATGCAGTCGACGTTCGTGATTGAAGACGCGATCTGATGTCGGTCGGTCACGACGGCGTGGTATTAGACAACTCTTCTTCCAGATTTGTCACCGGGGTTGCCGCATTTTTTGCGACGATGTACTTCATTCAAGGCATCGGTGATCCGACGTCGGGATTGATCGCGCAACCTGTGCGTTCGTTGTTGAAGAGTTGGGGCGACAGTCCGACGACGATCTCGGCGTTCATGGGACTGCTCGCGTTGCCGTGGTCGCTGAAAGTCTTGTTCGGCCTGCTGTCCGATCTGGTGCCGCTGTTCGGGTCGCGACGCAGGAATTACCTGCTGATTTCCTGCATTTCCGCGTCGGTCGGACTCCTCGCATTGTATTTTTTTCCGGTGCCGCCGGGTGCGCACTGGATGCTGTTCACCTGGCTGCTGCTGCCGACGATCGGCATCGCGTTCGGCGACGTGCTGGTCGATGCGCTGATGGTGGAGACCGGACAGCCGCTCGGTCTGACCGGTCGTCTCCAGTCGATTCAGTGGACCGCAGTGAACGTCGCGCTGCTCCTTACCGGGGTCGTTGGCGGATATCTCAGCAGCGTTGATCGACAGCAGGCGGCGCTGCTGCTGTGCGCTGCGCTGTGGGCCGCGAGCTTCGTGCTCGCCCTCCGTTATGCGCGCGACGCTCCGGACGTTCAGCCGATGACGGGTCGTCAGACGGTGAAGGCGCTGACGCGTGCGTTCGAACGGCCCGGCCTGTTGACCGTGTGCGTCATTCTGTTCGTCTGGAGTTTCAACCCGTTATGGGTGTCGGTGCTGTATCTGCACATGACCACGGTGCTGCACTTCGACGAACAGACCTACGGTAATACTTACTCGGTGTTCTCCGCCGGCTCCGTCGTGGCGAGTCTGCTTTACGGGTTCTACTGTCGCCGGGTCAGAATCGGATGGCTGCTGCACGCATCGATCTTCGCCGGCGCGCTCGCCAACATCCTCTATTGGGACATGACGACGCTCGAGGGTGCGTATGCGGTTTCGTTCGTGGCCGGCGCCGCGTTCATGACGGGCATGCTGATCCAGCTCGACGTTGCGGCGCGCCTGGTACAGATGGAAGTTGCCGCGACGCTGTTCGCCCTGATCATGGCGGTGACGAATCTGGCATCGTCGTTGTCGGAAGGCGTCGGCGGCTACGTGTACGAATATCTCGACGCGGGCAACTTCGCGTTCGATACGGTTGTCGTACTATCGGCGATGTGTGCAGCGAGTTGCTGGTTGCTGATGCCGAGATTGAAGAGAGAGGTGCCGCAGTGGTGGGCGTGATCCGGCTTCTGACGGTGACGCTGGGGGTGCTGATGCTCTGCGGTTCGACGATGGGAGAACCCACGACACCGGCGGTAACGACTGGGTCCTCCGGAGGCACGTCGTCGCTGCCCTATGACGAGTCGGCGGATGCGCACGCCGCGATCCGCGCCGCGACGGCGCAGGCCGCGACCGAGAAAAAGGACATTCTGCTGATCTTTGGCGCGAACTGGTGCATCGACTGCCGGGAACTGTCGGCGAACATGGTCAAGTCGCCGCTCTCCGATCTGGTCGGGCGCCGCTACGTCGTGGTGAAAGTGGACGTCGGCAACTGGAACCGGAATCTCGATCTCGTGAAGGCGTGGGGCGACCCGATCGATAAAGGGATTCCCGGCGTGGTGGTATTCGATCCGCATGGATCCGTCCTTTATATGACCAAGGCCGGCGAAGTGGCCAATGCCCGCTGGATGGGTTCCGAGGGCCTGATGCGGTTCTTCGCGGCCTTGCCTCAAAGCAAACAGTAAAACCGAGAACTGGCGGAAGCTGATGTAAGATGCGCGCGCTCATAGCGGCGTTCGTCGTGAGTCAAGGAGACGCGTTGAAAACGTTCGGAAACTCCACGGGAACCGGGTGGCGCTTGACGCGGTGGCGCTTAACGCGGTGGCGCTTGACGCAGTGGCGCCTATCGCGGTGGCGCTCAACGCGGTGGCTAACCGTTCTGGTCGGCTTCGTCGCCGCCGAGGCTGCGGCGTCCACCTTCATTCTGCCGGATCCGAACGACGGTCTGGTCGGCGAGCCGGTTGCGCTCAAGGTGACGTACGAAGACCGCTTCTCGACGCTTGCGATGAAGTACGACCTCGGCTTCGAGGAACTGCGGCATGCGAATCCCGATGTCGACCCGTGGATACCGGGCGAGGGCGCCCGGGTGGTGCTGCCGACCCAGTTCATGCTGCCGTCGGGTCCGCGCGACGGCATCGTGATCAATCTGCCGGAGTACCGTCTGTACTACTTCCCGAAGGGGACGGGCACGGTGATGACGTTTCCGATCGGGATTGGCCGCACCGGATTTCAGACGCCCGCGGCGACGACGAAGGTCGTGGCGAAGATCAACAATCCCAGCTGGTACCCGACGAAGGCGCACCGCGTCGAGCACGCGGAAATGGGCGACATCCTGCCGACGGTGGTGCCGCCGGGTCCGGACAATCCGCTCGGCGACCTGGCCATCCAGTTGACGCTACCGGGTTACTTTCTGCACGGAACCAACAAGCCGTTCGGCGTTGGTCAGCGCGTCAGCCACGGCTGCGTGCGCTTGTATCCGGTCGACATTCACTCGCTCGCGGATGCGGTGCCGATCGGAATGCAGGTGCGGATCGTCGACGCGCCGGTGAAGGTCGCCTGGCACGACGGGGCGCTGTGGATGGAAGCTCACCCGCCGCTCGAAGGTGAGCCGGACATGGCGAGGATGACTCAGATCATCAACCGCGCGATCGACGGGAAGAACGTGACGATCGATTGGACGCGCGCAGAAGAAATGGCCCGGACATCCACTGGAGTGCCCGGGCCGATTTCAATTCAAGAGCCGATGATACAGCCAGCGCAGCAATCCGCCGCGCTGAACTAACGACTAACGACTTTACTTGCGGGTGCAGCAGGTTTCGCTGACGCGCTTCGCCCGGTCGCCCGCTTCTTGAGCGGCGGCCATGGCCTTGTCGGCGGCAGCTTGAGCTGCAGCGATGCCCTGTGCGTTGCCGCTTTGGGCAGCGCGAGCAGCGGCCATCGCATCGGCTGCGGCTTTCTCGTTGGCGGTTACGCGGGCGGTCAGATCGGCGATTTCTTTCTTCGTGGCCGAGCTCTCGCAACCCGCAAGGGCGACCAGCAACCCGAGAATCAGTAGTTTTGTTTTCATGAGACGTCGTCCTTCAACGAATGTGGCTGTGTACGGGGCGCTAAGGTTATCACAATGAACGCCGGTGTTAAGGGGGCAAGCCGAAATTGACGAGCGCGTCGGATGCCGAGTCCGAGTGGGGTGATCTGACGGCCGGACTCATATCGCTGTTGGGAGAACCGCGTCTGAACGCCATCGCTGCGCGACTCGATGCGACTGTTCTGCCGACGTCGCAGCAGTGCGCAGCGAACCATCTTCGCGCGGCTCTGCAACTCGCGACGAGCGAGACGCGGCGAATCTGCGTGAGCATCGATCGACTCGCGAGCACGTTGCAGTGGCGGCAGAATCCGAATTATGCGGGCGCGGATTTTCTGGACAGTTATGCGTACTGCGAACTCGTCGGACCGCACGGTCATCTTCAACATGCGCAGGTCGCGCTCGGTCTGCTGCTGCTCGGTCCGCGCGTGACTTATCCCGAACATGCACACCCGGCGACGGAGACATATGGCGTCATCGCGGGTCACGCCGAATGGTTTCAGGGTGATGGGCTCTGGCGCAGGCGTATGCCCGGCGAACTCATTCGCCACGCGACGATGGAGCCGCACGCGATGCGCACGGCCGACGAGCCGTTGCTCGCGGCGTACCTTTGGCAGGATCATCTCGACGACGGTGCGCGGCTGTTGAGCGCACGGAACCCGCGAACGAAGGAAGGCGTGCCTCGATGACCGATGTTGCCGACTTGATCAATCTGGCGCGCTATCCGATCACCGAGCCCGCATCGGCGGTGCTCGCAAAACGGGTCGCAACGCTGCGCACGTCGCTGCAGGAGACCGGCGCTGCGGAAGCGCCGGCATTTCTGTCCGCGCGCGGTCTCGAACGCTGCATCGCCGACGCCGAATCGCTGGCACCGCAACAGTACAAAAGCGTTGGGGCGGGAACTGCGTATCTGGAGGACCCCGACCCGAAGTGGTCGAAGGATCATCCGCGCGCGATCCGTCAGCGCTACAGCGTCGGTGTGGTGGCCTACGATCAGTTCCCTGCCGCGTCGCCGGTACGGTGTCTGTACGAGTGGCGCCCGGTGATCGAGTTCGTCAGCGCGGTGCTCGAGCGCGCACCGCTGTATCGATATGCGGATCCGATGGGCGCGCTGAATCTCGCGGTGATGGGCGCCGGCGACGAACTGCAGTGGCACTACGACCAGACGGACTTCGTCGTGTCGCTTGCGCTGCGCGACGCCGACATTGGCGGCGACTTCGAAGTGGCGCCGAAACTGCGTAGCACCGCTGACGAGAACTATCCCGGCGTTTCGCGCGTGCTGGCCGGCGGTACCGACGGCGTCAGGCGCCTGCCGATGACGCCCGGTACGCTGTTGATCTTCGCCGGTCGGCATTCGCTGCATCGCGTCAGTCCGATCGCTGGCGCGACCGAGCGGCTGGTCGCGTTACTCGGGTACGACACGCGTCCCGACACGCGGAGCACGCCGCATCTGCAGCGAAAACGCTATGGAAGAGTCGCGGCTTAACGCTCGAACTGAGCGAGCACTTCGGTCTCGCTACGCGCGTCGGTCAACCACTGTTGGAGCGACGGCAGCGCGAGCATCGCATCGGCGTACGAACGCGCTGCGGCCGGCAGCGTGACCCGATAGAGAGTGAGTCGCAGCACCACCGGTGCATACATGGCATCTGCGATTCCGAACGCGCCGAACAGAAAAGGGCCGGACGAAGCCGCTGCCCGACAACCCGTCCAGATGTCCACCACGCGGTCGATCTCGGCCTGGAGCTGCGGACCCTGCGTCACCGGCGCAGGTTTGCGCCGGCAGTTCATCGGCATCTCGCTGCGCAGCGTTGCGAATCCGGAGTGCATCTCGGCGCTGATCGCGCGCGCATGGGCGCGTTGCGCGAGGTCCAACGGCCAACCGCGTATCGACGGCCAGCGTTCCGCGGCGTACTCGCAGATTGCGAGCGAGTCCCATACGGTGGTCGCGCCGTCGCGAAGAATGGGAACCTTACCGTAAGGTGCGCGACCGGCCGGTGCATGTGACTGGATCGCGACCTTGCTGCCTTGTTGGTACAGCGCCACGCGCACTTCGTCGAACGCGACGTCGTTGACCTTCAGCAGCAGCCAGGGTCGCAGCGACCAGGACGAGTAATTCTTGTTGCCGATGACCAGAACCGGTTTGTCCATCGCGCGCCTCATGCCCGGTGAGGCGTGGAGTATACTGCGCCACCTCTCACTCACCGGCACCCGGAACGCTGATGGCCATTGATATCGACGACCGCAACCTCGCGGTGTTCTGCGACTTCGAGAACGTTGCGCTCGGCGTGCGTGATGCCAAATATGCGAAGTTCAACATCGGGCACGTGCTCGAGCGGCTGCTGCTGAAAGGCAGCATCGTGGTGAAGAAAGCCTATTGCGATTGGGAGCGCTACAAGGAATTCAAGGCGGTGATGCACGAAGCCGCGTTCGAGCTCATCGAAATCCCGCACGTCCGCCAATCAGGCAAGAACTCGGCCGACATCCGCATGGTGGTCGACGCGCTCGACCTCTGCTACACGAAGGCCCACGTCGACACGTTCGTCATCGTAAGCGGCGACTCCGATTTCTCGCCGCTCGTCAGCAAGCTGCGGGAGAACAACAAGACGGTGATCGGCGTCGGCGTGAAGAACTCGTCGTCCGATCTGCTGATCAGTAACTGCGACGAGTTCATCTACTACGACGACCTCGTGCGACAGGAAGAATCGAGCCGCAAGCGCCGGCGCCGTCCGGCAAAGAAACAGACCGAAGCTGACAACGAGAAGGTCGGCGCGAAGAAGGACGACGCAGCGCCGAAGGAAGACGCGCCGCAGAAAGAAGACGCCGCAGTGAAGGAAGACGCACCATCTGTTCAGGAGGCGCTCGATCTCGTCATCGAAACGGCCGATGCGCTCAACGCGGAACGCGGTCACGGCGACAAGCTGTGGGGATCGATGATCAAGCAGGCCCTGCGCCGGCGTCGACCGGGTTTCAACGAACGCTACTACGGCTTTGCATCGTTCAGCGACCTGCTCGAAGAGGCGCAGAATCGCGGGCTGCTCGAACTCGAGGCCGACGAACGTTCCGGCGGCTATACCGTGCGGCGGATCGCCGAAGTCGACTGATCGTGGCGCGGAATCGCCTGGCCGCGCTGGTCGCGGCTGTGTTGCTGACCGGGTGCGGCGAGCCCGCGCAGGAATCGAATCCGTCGGCGCCTGCCGCGACGACCGCGAATGCACCGGCCGCGTCGAACGAACCCGTGACATCGACGCCGACCCTCCTCGCCGCGCCGAGACTGCAATTACCGATCGGTGTAACGCCGGTCGCCTATCAGCTCGACCTGACGGTGTTACCCGAGCGCGAGACGTTCACGGGTCGCGTGCGCATCGACATCCGTTTCGATGCAGCGACCGACGGATTCTGGATTCACGGCCGCGGCCTCGACGTGGACAACGTTTCGTTGCGCGCTGCCGATGCGGTCATCCCGGCCACGTACGCGCAAGCGACCCGCGACGGCGTGGTGCGGATTTCGCTCGAACGAGAGATCGCGCCACAAACGGCGCAACTCGACATCAGCTATCACGGGCGCTTCAGCAACCTGCTCGAGGGTCTGTATCACGAACAGGTGGACGGCGAGTGGTATGCGTTCACGATGTTCGAACCGATCGATGCGCGCGGCGCGTTTCCGGGATTCGACGAGCCGCGTTTCAAAACCCCGTTCACGCTCAGCATCGTCGCGCCGAAAAGCGCAACCGTGGCCGCCAACACGCCGGTCGCCGAGATCGCGACGCTGCCTGACGGCACGAAGCGCGTCCTGTTTCAGCCGACGCAGCCGCTGCCGACGTATCTGGTGGCGTTCGCGGTGGGGCCGCTCGATGTCGTAGAGGGTGCGCGGTTGACCGACGATGCCGCATCGCCGCTGCGGGGGCTTGCGCGGCGCGGCCACGGTAAGGAATTCAGTCTCGCGCTATCGAATACGCCGGAGATCGTTGCGCTGCTGGCGGATTACTTCGGACAACCGTATCCGTTCGCGAAGCTCGATCTGGTGGCGGTGCCGTCGCAGGTCGGCGCAATGGAGAACGCGGGGCTCATCACGTACGGCGAGTATCTGATGCTGCTCGGCGACAACCCGCCACTGAATCAGCAGCGAGCGTTCGCGTCCGCTCACGCGCACGAACTCGCGCATCAATGGTTCGGCAACTCGGTGACGATGTCGTGGTGGGACGATCTGTGGCTGAACGAAGCGTTTGCGACGTTCATGGGCAGCAAGATCGTGCAGCAGTGGCGACCGAGTTATCGCGCGGCCGAAGAGCTGACGCAATCGGCGCTGGCGACGATGGACGCCGACGGGCTCGGCAGTGCCCGGCGGATCCGCGAGCCGATCGAGAGCTTCAACGACATCACCAACGCGTTCGACGGCATCACGTACCAGAAGGGCGCCGGCGTGCTGAACATGCTCGAAGGCTTCATCGGCGAGACCGCGTTCCGCGACGGCGTGCGTGCACACCTCGCGCGTCACGCGCGCGGATCCGCCGACATGAGCGACCTCGTCGCCTCGTTGGTCGAGTCTTCCGGCCGCGCCGAACTGGGCGGCATCATGAAGACGTTCACGGAGCTTCCCGGCACGCCGCTGGTCGATGTACAGCTGCGTTGCGGCGCGCAGGAACAGCCGACCGTCACGTTGTCGCAGCGTCGCTACCTGCCGGCCGGATCGAAGGCGGATGCGCAACAGAAGTGGGACATTCCGGTGTGCATGCGCATTGGTGTGGTCGACGGCGTGCGCGAGCAGTGCGCGGTGTTGTCGGAACCGACCATGGACGTGGTGCTCGACGGCGTGGACGGATGTCCGAATTGGGTGATGCCGAACCGCGGCGGACGCGGTTATTACCGATGGCACCTCGACGAGACCCGCCTCGACCGTCTCACCTCCGTCATGACGACCGACCTCGACGCGGGCGAACGGCTTGCGGTGGCGGACAGCATTGTTGCAGGCGTGGAGGCAGGTACCGCGAATCTTGCGGCGTTCGTCGGTCGACTGCCGCAGCTGCTGAAAAGCGGCGAGCGATATCTGCTGATGAGTCCGATCGGCGTGTGGCGTCTGCTCCAGTCGAAAACGCTGGACGACGCCGGCCGCGCGGTATCGCGCGCCCGCTTGCGCGCGTTGTATGGACCGCTGCTCGGCGCACTCGACAAGCGCCCCTCGACGAGCGACGAAGACCGTCTCACGCGCGCCTGGTTGATGAACGTGCTCGCGTTCGACGCTCGCGATCCGCCGCTGCGCGCGGAACTGACTCGACAGGCCATGGCGTTCACCGGGTTCGGCGCCGACGGACAACTGCATCGCGACAAACTCGACGTGAATCTCGTGAGCACTGCGTTGCGCGTGGCGGCGCAGGATGCCGACGCTCCGTTTGCAACGGACCTGGCTTCGCGGTTGAAGGACACCAGCGACCCGGTGTTGCGATTCGCCTTCCTGAACGCGATCGGTTCCGCCAACGATGCCGCGTTGGCGCAACGGCTGGCGCTCGACGACGCGATTCGCGGTGACGACTACCTCGACCTGCTGGGCTCCATGTTCGGCGCAGAGGAGGCCGAGCGGAACTGGTCGTGGTTGTCGACACATGTCGATGCGCTGCTCGACAAAGCGCCGACGTTCGAACGCAGTTCGGTGATTCATACGGCCGCGACCTATTGCAGCGCGGAGCGCGCCGATGCGGTTTCCGCGCTGTTCGAACCGCGCCTCGGCCGCATCGACGGCGGGCGCCGCGCGCTCGACCAGGTGGTCGAGCGAATCAACCTATGTGTGGCGTTTCGGACGAGGTACGCTGAACAGGCACGCGCATTGTTTCGTTGAGGTCGTACGATGAAGCGCACTTACACGCTCGAAGATGTTTTCTTCGTCGTGCTGCTGATGGTGGCGACGATCGGCTTCGTGTGGATCGTTCGCGACTTCCTCGAGTCGGTGTTCTGGGCTGCCCTGCTCGCGAGCCTGTTCCATGGAGTACACGTCCGGCTGATGGCGCGTCTCGAGGGCCGCCCATCGGCGAGCGCGATGCTCGTACTCGTGATCATTCTGCTGATCGTCATTCTGCCGTTGTTCTTCGTCGGGCTCGCGGTGACGCGCGAGACGCTGTCGTTGTATCAGCGCGTGACCAGCGGCGAGATCGACCTCAACGCGCCGATGCAGTGGTCGGCGAAAGCGATGCCGATCGTCAACGATCTGCTGGCGCGTGTCGGAATCGATCCCGGCAACATCAGCGAATGGCTGTCCACGGCGGCGCTTACCGCGAGCCGCTTCCTCGCGGGCCGCGCGCTCAGCATCGGGCAGAACACGCTCAGCATCATGGTGCAGTTCTTTCTGATGATGTACCTCGTGTTCTTCTTCGTGCGCGACGGTGCGGCGCTGTTGGAGCGGCTGGTTCGGGTGATACCGCTCGGCGATCAGCGCGAACGACGCCTGTTCCGCAAGTTCGCGGAGGTCTCGCGCGCCACGTTGAAGGGCACGGTCGTCGTTGCGATCGTCCAGGGAACGCTTGGCGGCTTGTCGTTGGCCGTCGTCGGCATCGACGGCGCCGTGTTCTGGGGCGTGGTGATGACGATCCTGTCGGTTCTGCCGGCGGTGGGCACGTCGCTGATCTGGCTGCCTGCAGCCGGATGGCTGTTTGCAACCGGCTCCGTCGGAAAAGCCGTGGCGCTGATCGTAATGGGCGTGTTGATCGGTTTCGTGGACAACTTCCTGCGCCCGGTCCTGGTCGGGCGCGACACGAAGATGCCGGATTACCTGATTCTGCTGTCGACGCTCGGCGGCATCACCGCGTTCGGTCTGTCGGGGTTCGTCATCGGTCCGATCATCGCCGCATTGTGCGTGGCGGGGTGGGACATGTTTGCGGCTGATTTCGGCGAGACCGATGCAGCGCCGTAACACACCGAGGACGACCTCGAGCACGAACGTCATCCGGATGTCCTCGGCCGCGAAACGCGACCCGACGAAGAAGCGGCGCTGCTTCAGTGCACCTTCTATATAGGGCGAGTTGTCGAGATGGTGCAGAGTGATCATCGATGCAGAGACCATCGCGATGCGGATGCCGGCACTGGCACCGTGCCGGCGTGACACCCACGCTGGCGATCGTCGGTTTCAGCGAACCGGTCAGTTCGGTCACGCATCTGATCGGCGCGGGCGTGTTCGCCGTATTGGGTGGGATGCTGATTGCGCGGAGCCACCGAAGTGCGTTGCGCGTCGTTGCGCTCGTCGTATACGTCGTGGGTGTGGTGTTCGCGCTGGCGATGAGCGGCGTATTCCATCTGCTCGATCCCGGCAGCACCGCGCGAGCAGTACTGCGGCGCCTCGACCACGCCGGAATCTTCTTCCTCATCGCCGCGACCTACACGCCCATCCACGTCATCCAGTTTCGCGGTGTGATGCGGTGGGGCGTGTTGGCGCTGGTGTGGGCGTGCGCGATCACCGGCATCGTGTTCAAGGCGGTGTTCTTCGATCGAATTCCGGAATGGGTCGGGCTGACGCTGTACCTCGGCCTCGGATGGGTGGGCATCGTGTCGTTGCTGTTGCTTCAACGCAGGCACGGCTGGACTCCCCTCGGTCCGCTCGTCTGGGGTGCGCTCGCCTACACCGTGGGCGCCGCGCTCGAGTTCGCGCGATGGCCGGTGCCGTTGCCCGGTATCGTCGGCCCTCACGAACTGTTTCATCTGTTCGTGCTCGCCGGCGTATCGTGGCACTTCGTCTACATCTGGCGGCTGTTGCCGGTCGAGGAGGACGCATGAAAGGTCTCCAGTGGTTGGAGCAGGAGTCCGGCGACGGCGTTCTACAGCGTGAGTTCACGCTCGAGCGCGGCGAGAGAACCGTGCCCGGCGTGCTGTGGACGCCGAAGGAGCGGGCCACCGCAAAGCCGCTGGTGCTGTTCGGCCACGGTGCGTCGGGTGACCGTCATCAGACGCCGATCCCGTACGTTGCACGCAAGCTGGTCGTCGAGTCGGGCTTCTCTGCGCTGGCGATCGATGGTCCGGTACACGGTCGCCGCAAAGTGGGCGACGGCGCGCGCGGCGCATTCGCCGTGGAATGGCGCCGCGATGGATGCGTCGACGACATGCTCGACGATTGGCGCGCCGTTCTCGACGAAGTTCAGTGCCTCGCCGACGTCGGTGCCGGACCCGTCGGCTACTGGGGATTGTCCATGGGCACGATTTTCGGCGCGCCGCTCGTTGCCGCTGAACCGCGCATCCGTGTCGCGGTACTCGGCTTGATGGGAATCACCGGTCCTACGCAGACCTATCGCCAACGAATCTGCGATGCCGCGGCGGCGATCGCGTGTCCGGTGCTGTTCCTGATGCAACTGCACGACGAGCTGTTCACCCGCGAGCAATACCTCGACCTGTTCGACCGGATGGCTTCCGACGACAAGCGTCTGCACGCGAACCCCGGGCTGCACCCCGAAGTACCGGTCGAAGAACTCGATTGCTCGGCGGAGTTTCTGGCGCGCTACCTGGCCGGCGAAGGCAAGACCAGACGCAAGATCGGCTTCAGTGTTTCGCGGTAGGGCTGCGCTCGGCGCTGCGTGGTGGATGGGCGTCGTCGAGCGATGCCGAGGCTCGCGCTTCCGGCAGCGACGCTTCGAACGCGGACAGAGCTGCAGTGAGCATCTCGGCCGGGGTCGCATTCTGTCCTTTACCGAGCGCGGCGCGATTGCGGCGCAGTACGGCGGTGACGGTCTTGCCCAGCGTGCGTTCTGCGGCCTTCCAGTCGGTCATCCACTTTTCGGTGCTCGGCACGGCGCGGAAGCGGCGTTGGCGTTGCGCACTCTTCAGCCGCCGCCACACCGACGTGTATTTGGGCAGCGTCGCGTCGGCCCACGAGGCAACCGCCTCGGCGCCGCGCCCGCACGCCATGCGGAACTGCATGCGTTCCGACGGCGCCAGCGTGTCGATCACGTAGTTGCGGATGTACGTGGCGAGCCAGTCGTCGGGGAGCACGGGTGAGATCTTTGCCATCGGGCGACTCTATACTGCGACGCGCGCCGGACGCGTAGCGCTTTGTCACCTCTTTGTACGTCGCGTCCGGAGGACACATGTCTCGACGACACACGTCCGACTGCGGGACTGGCATGATGGACAGGGTTGGGGGAACGACGGAAAATCCGGCGAGTTGTGGAGTGCGCCTATGGCCGGTTTGAGCTTCCTTTCGAACCTCGAAACGAACAAGACGTTCGACCGGATCTTCAACGTCGGGATGTTGCTGATCCTCACGCTGATCGTTCAGGCGACGTATGCGATCTACGTGCGCCCCGCGGCCGAGCACTTCGTGGTCGAACAGCAGAATCTGGTGAATGCCGATCCGAACTACAAGGGCAAGCGGTCCATCCTGGTGATCATTCAGGAGCCGGAGCCGGAAGCCGCGATCATCATGTGCCTGTGGTCGCTGCTGCTGGCGGCCCGGCAGGGTTACAAAGTGTCGCGATTCCGCAAGCTGCTCGATCAGGACCTGATGCAGATGCCGCCGGGTTCATGCGTGTTGCCCGACGACGTGCGCGACCACATCCGGCAGCTCGATCAGATTCCGCCGGCGTTGAGCGAATCGGTGGTGCCGCGCGTGCTGCGTTCGGCGCTGAAACGCTTCGGCGCGACGCAGAACGTGCAGGACGCGGCGACGACGGTGCATCAGGTGGTCGAAATCGAAGCCGCGCGGATGGACTCGGAGCTGGCGATGGTCCGGTTCGGCGCGTGGTCGATTCCGGCGATCGGATTCGTTGGAACGGTGCGCGGTCTCGGTGAGGCGTTGCAGAGCGCGCAGTTCGCGCTGAGCAGCAACAATCCGGGCGCGCTGACCGGCGGTCTCGGCGTGTCGTTCAATTCCACGTTCACCGCGCTGACGCTGTCGATCATCGTGATGTACGTCATCCACGAACTGCAACTGGCGCAGGAACGGCTCGCGCTCGATACGCAGGAGTACGCGGAGGAACACCTGATCAGCAACCTGCGCACGAGTCTGGTCGGCGGCAACGAACGACCGCTGGTACCGGCGCCGATGACGAGCGAGCGACTCGTCCGTCAGCGCTGAGTCGCAGGAAACCATGAACGGATTCCTGCTGCGTCTGGCGATTTCCGCCTTCGGGCTCTGGGTCGCGTCGCAAATCGTTCCCGGTGTCGACATCCAGGGCGGCTGGACGCTGCTGTTCGCCGCGTTGTGGCTCGGTATCGTCAATGCGCTGCTGCGGCCTGTCGTTCTGCTGATCACGCTACCGTTCACGCTGATCACGCTCGGTCTGTTCATTCTGATCGTCAACGCGGCGATGTTCGGCCTCGTTGCCGCGTTGCTTAGTGGGTTTACGTTGAGCGGGTTTGGCGCCGCGCTGCTGGGTGCCATCGTCGTCAGCATCACGTCGTGGCTCGCCTCGTCGTTCATCGGTCCGAAAGGGCGGTATGAGGTGATCGTGATGCAGCGGCGATCGTAGATGTTCGAGGAACCCGATCGGCGAAGGATCTACCTGCTGCGACACGCAGAGGCGGCGTATCTGCGGGACGACGGCACACCGGTTGCGGATACCCGCATCGTCGGATTGACGGCCAACGGCGAGGATCAGGCGCGCCGGCAAAGCGAAGTGTTGGCCGACGTCGAGTTCGATCGCGCGGTGTGTTCCGGATTGCCGCGTACGCGCGCCACGGCCGGATTCATTCTCGGCACCCGAAAAGCACCGGTGCTGGAGGTCGTGCCGGGTCTCGAAGAAATCCACGGCGGCGACCATTTCGACGACATATCCGACATGCAGAGCTGGATCCGCCACGTGGCGAATCCATGGGCCGATGCAGCGCAGGCCGATTCGCGGTTTCTCGGCGGCGAACGCTTCGCCGACTTCGAGAGTCGCGTCGTGCCAGCGTTCACGGCGCTCATGAGCGATCGCAGTTGGCGCACGCTGCTGATCGTCGCACACGGCGGTGTGAATCGACTGCTGCTGAACCACGTCATGAACCTGCCGTGGCAGGGCACGGTCAGCATCGAGCAGGACGCCTGCTGCATCAACATCGTCGACGTCGACATGGATGGCGCTCGCGTCGTTCGCTATCTCGTACGCGGCGTCAACATCACCGGCTACAACCTCAGCAAACGCGGCATCGGGCTCACCGACATGGAACGCGCGGCCCAACGCATTGCCGCGGCTGCGAAGCGCTGATCGTTCAGCGCCTCTTGTCCTTCTCCGCTACCACGCGCTTGACGTGCTTCGCGAACTGCCGGTTGCGATGGCGTTGCACCGCGATCGAGTCGGTGTGACGGGCCTGTTCGCGCAGCAGCTTGCGGTAGTTGTGCAGGCGCCGTTCGTCGAGCGCTCCCGACGCAATCGCCGCCTGCACCGCACAGCCCGGTTCGTCTGCGTGGCCGCAATCGGTGAAGCGACATTGCAGCGCGAGATCACCGACGTCGGCGAACATCTCGGTCACCCCCTGTTCCGCATCGACCATCTTCAGTTCGCGCATGCCGGGGGAATCGAGCAGCAGCGCGCCGTTCGGCAGCAGGTGCAACGACCGGTGCGAGGTGGTGTGGCGACCGCTGGAGTCGCTCTCGCGTATGCCGCCCGTCACCTGTTTGCGTTCGCCTGCGAGGCTGTTCAGCAACGTGGACTTACCTACGCCCGATGAACCGATCAGCGCGATCGTCTGGCCGGGCAGACACCACGCGCGAACGCCATCGATCGCGGCGGGGTCGAGTGCGTTGATGCACTCGATGGCCAGGTTCTTGTGCAATGCGCGGACCGCGCCGACGTATGCGTCGACCGAATCGCACAGATCGGCTTTGGTGAGGATCACCACCGGCTCGACGCGCGCTTCCATCGCCAGCGAAAGGTAGCGCTCGAGGCGCGATGCGTTGAACTCCTCGTTGCACGACGTGACGACGAACAGCGTGTCGACGTTTGCGGCGATCACCTGCAGGTCGGCTTTTACGCCGGCCGTCACGCGCGTGAAAACGCTGCAGCGGTCGAGCACGCGCACCACTGTGTCGCCCTGCTCGGTGAGCAGCACCCAGTCGCCGATCGCCGGTCGTTGTTCCGCCGGTACCGAGAACCACTTGCTGGCGAGCGCGATGTGCCGCTCGCCTTGTGTATCGCCCACCGTGATGCCGCTGCGTTGAACCGTCAGCACGCGAGCCGGGCGTGCCCGTTCGACTTCATCGATCGAGAGTTGCTGCTGGAAAAATGCCCTCCAGCCGAGGCTGGCGAGCGTGTATTGCTTAGTCATCGAAAACCCTTCCTCAAGGCCGGTGCGTCGCGCCGGCAAGTGCTATGTCTGGGACTCCGACCGTCGGAGAACCCGTCGAATGACGAAGCAGAATGGGAAGGGAGAGAAGGGGAGCTCGAAAGAGGAACGTGGCGCTGGCCTTTTCGTTACCGCCCCATCCTGCGATGGAACATCGATGCGACACTCATGAACTTCCTCCTTGCAACGCGTGGTATGCGAGCGATGCGCAATCTTGCGCGGCTCGCGGTGCATAGGCAAGCATCTCTTGGCTACGGCGAACTCAGCTCTGTCGTCTGGCCGACTTGAGCGGCTTGTGGTCCGCGTTGGATTTTCGCGGAGCAGAACTGCGTTTCTTGATCGGCCGGGACGCAGGCGCGCTACCGATCTTGCTGATGTCGAGCTGCCGACCGGATACCCAGACCTTTTTCAGCAGCCGAAAGATTTCCTTGGGCATGCCTTCCGGAAGCTCGACGGTGCTGTAGGTATCGTAGATTTCGATGCGGCCGATGTTCGCGCTTGCGACACCCGCTTCGTTGGCGATGGCCCCAACGAGATTGCCCGGTTGCACGCCGTTCGTGTGTCCCACTTCGACGCGATAGAGCTCCTTGCCCAAGCCGGCGGGGATTTCCACGGTCGGTACGCGCGCGGCCTTTCTGACTTTGTCGGGACGCTTCTTGTCCGCGCGCGCGTCGTCTCGCGGCGGCCGTTTGTCGAGCGTGATGACGTCCTTCACCAGCAGCGGCTTGTCGCCCTGCGCCAGTTGCGCAAGCGCGGCGGCGATGTCGACGGGATCGGCGTCGTGCTGTTTCTGGTACCGCACGACGATGTCGCGGAAGAAATCGAGGTCGCGCGTGGCGAGCGTGTCGGTGATGCGTTGCGTGAACTTGGCGATGCGTTTGTCGTTCACCGTTTCGGCCGACGGCAACTCCATCGGTTCGATCTGCTGGCGCGTCGCTTTCTCGATGGCGCGCAGGAGGTGGCGTTCGCGCGGCGCGACGAAAAGAATCGCTTCGCCGCTGCGCCCTGCACGACCGGTGCGCCCGATCCGGTGAACGTACGCCTCGGTGTCGTTCGGAATGTCGAAGTTGATGACGTGGCTGATGCGTTCGACGTCGAGCCCGCGCGCCGCCACGTCGGTTGCGACGAGGATGTCGAGCTTGCCGGTTTTCAGGCGCGTGATGGTCTGCTCGCGCTGTTTCTGCGGCATGTCGCCGTTCAGGGCCGAAGTCGCGTAACCGCGCGCCTGCAATCGCTCGGCGAGTTCGACGGCGGCGATGCGCGTGCGCACGAACACGAGCATGCCGTCGAACGGTTCCGTTTCGAGCAGGCGCGTCAGTGCATCGAGCTTGTGCACCCCGGTGACGATCCAATACCGCTGACGGATCGTCTCGGCGGTGGTCGTGCGCAACCTGATCGTGACCTCCGCGGGATCGCGCAGGTACTGTTGCGCGATGCGGCGGATCGCGCCGGGCATCGTCGCGGAGAACAGCGCCACCTGCCGCGTCGGCGGTGTCTGGCTGAGGATCCACTCCACGTCTTCGATGAAACCCATCCGCAGCATTTCGTCGGCTTCGTCGAGCACCACCGTGCTGAGGCCACCGAGCTTCAACGTGCCGCGGCGCATGTGGTCCATCAGGCGACCGGGCGTGCCTACGATCACGTGCACGCCGCGCTTCAACTGGCGCAGTTGCACCGCATAGTCCTGGCCGCCGTAAACCGGCAACACCTGAAAGCCGCGCAGGTGACTCGCGTACGACTGGAATGCCTCGGCAACCTGAATGGCGAGTTCGCGCGTCGGCGTGAGCACGAGAATCTGCGGATCGGCGCGTTTGAGATCGAGACGCGACAGCAACGGCAAGGCGAATGCCGCGGTTTTGCCGGTTCCGGTTTGCGCCTGTCCGACTACGTCGCGTCCCGCCAACAGGTGCGGAATGGTGGGCAGCTGAATCGGCGTCGGCGTCTCGTAACCAACGTCGCGGACAGCCGCAAGCACTTCCGGAATCAGGTCGAAGTCGGCGAACGTCGGCAGTTTTTCTTCGGTCATCGAGTTTGCAGAACGGCAAGAGAAGCGACAGCGTAGCGCACTCGGATGGCCAAGTCTGAACGATGATCGGCTGTGCTATCGTCTCGACGATCGTACGAAGGGGGAAAACATGTCGGGCACGCGATCGACGGGCTGGAACTACGGCGACATCCTCGACGCGGTCGATGCGACGGTGGATCCGTCGCGGATTGCGTTGATTCACGCCGATCACGTGGTGCGATGGCGCGATTTCACCCGGCGCACGAACAACCTGGCGCGGGCGCTGCTCGAACGTGGCGTGCGGTCGCGCGACAAGATCGCTTTCTACATGCGCAACCGTGCCGAATACAGCGAAGGCATCGCTGCTGCGTTCAAGGCGCGTCTGACGCACGTCAACGTCAACTACCGTTACGTCGACCACGAACTGGTGTATCTCCTCGACAACGCCGACGCCGCGGTCGTGCTGTATACGGCAGAGTTCGCCGGACGCGTGGCGGCGATTCGCGCGCAGCTTCCGAAGGTTCTGCTCTGGGTGGAAGTCGCGGACGGTCATGCCGGCGCCGACGACGTCGTCGAATACGAGACACTGGCAGGAGCCGGCGGCGGCGCACCGCTCGGCATCGAGCGATCCGGCGACGACATGCTGTTCCTGTATACCGGCGGAACGACCGGCATGCCGAAAGGCGTGATGTGGCGCCACGACGACCTGTGGCGCGGCACCGGCGCCGGCGGCAACCCGCGCATCGGCGTGCCGCCGTCGCCGGATCTCGCGACCTACATCGAGCGCCTGCGTGTGGAACCGCCGCCGGTGAATCTGCCGTTACCGCCGATGATGCACGGCACCGGGTTGCTTTCGGCGGTGTCTGCGATGACGCACGGCGGAACGTGCGTGACGCTGCCCGCGCGCAGCTTCGATGCCGACGAAGCTCTGGCGGCGATCGAGCGTCACGGAGTAACGGCCGCGACCATCGTCGGCGACGCTTTCGCGCGCCCCCTCGTGGAGGCGTTGGACGGTGCGAAGGTCAAACGCGACATCTCGTCGCTGCGGTTCATCAGTTCTTCGGGCGTCATGTGGACGCGCGAAATCAAGGCAGGCCTGCTGCGCCACAATCCGGCGCTGACGCTCGTCGACGGCTTTGCGTCGTCGGAAGCGCTCGGGCTCGGCAGCTCGGTGATGACGCGCGACCAGGCGGTGGACGTGGCGCGCTTTTCGTTGGGACCGACGTGCAGGGTCTTCACCGAAGACCACCGTGAAGTTCGGCCGGGCTCCGGCGAAGCGGGGATGGTCGCGGTGAGCGGGCCGTTGCCGGTCGGCTACTACAAAGACGAGGCGAAGACGGCGCAGACCTTCCCGGTGATCGGCGGCGTGCGCTATTCGATTCCAGGCGACTGGGTGCGCGTCGAAGCCGATGGCACACTGACGCTGCTCGGACGCGGCAGCAATTGCATCAATACCGCCGGCGAGAAGGTCTACCCGGAGGAGGTTGAAGAGGCCCTGAAGGCCCATGCGTCGGTGGCCGATGCGCTGGTGGTCGGGATTGCCGACGCGAAGTGGGGTCAGGCGATCACCGCGGTGGTGCAACTCGAACCGGGTGCAGAACTCGACGAGGTCGAGCTGAAAGACTTCGTCCGGACGCGCATCGCGGCCTACAAGGTGCCCAAGCGGATTCTTGCCAAGGACGATCTCGCCCGCGCGCCCAACGGCAAGGCGGACTACAAACATATCCGGGAGTTCGCGGAGGCGTTCGCGGAGGCGCGCGTCGCGACCGACCAGACGCGCTAGCGCGGTCGGTCGTTGACGCCGCCCCCACCCCTTCCGGATCTCCTACACAATCGCGACAATCGGCACTCGTGAAACGGTGGAGAATGGCCGAGGGTCGTTTGGGTTTAACCGGGGCCGTGGGGACGGCAATTGATGTGCTGGAATGACCGATGAGCGCGCTCGCCCGAGACATTGATCGGACGGCGCCGACCCTCCCGTCGTCGCGGGACGATGAGACTGCGCGCGATCCGCTACCGCTCATCATTGCGCCCCGGTTTGTCCACGCTGACGTGCCGGTGCCGACCAATGCCGGCTTCGAAGACCCTCGAGCCACGCCGATTCGCGGCAACGTGCCGCACCGCAGCCCGCGTTTCACCGACCGCCAGCTGTTCACGCCGATTGCGATCATCGGTCTGCTCATCGTGGTTTCGCACGAGCTGCGGTATTCCCCGTTGCAGGCCGAATTGTGGTCGCGCGTCGCGCAACCATTGGGATTTCAGATGGTGGAGGGGGCAGACCCGTCACCGATCACGCCCGATCGCGGTCCGTACGACCTGCGACTCGGCTACGCCAATCTGCCCGCCGACGTATCGCGGTTGCGCGCCGTCGGGTTCGACGTGGTCGGTCAAGCGCGCCCGTCCGCCCAGATGCGCGCGCTCAGCGAACGCGGGCTCGACGTCATCTACCCGGAGAAGGCGCGCGCCGGACTGACGCTGTTCGACGGCGGCGGCCGCACCATCTACAGCGCGCGTTATCCGCACTTCATCTACGACCGTTTCGAGGCGATTCCGCCGCTGGTGGTGGCGAGCCTGTTGTTCGTCGAGGATCGCGAACTGCTGGACGGACGCTGGACCCGCAACCCCGTGATGGACTGGGAACGGCTGTCCAAGGCTGCCGGTCTACGGGTGCTGAGCTACGCCGGGATCGACGATCCGGTGATCGGCGGCAGCACGCTCGCGACGCAACTCGAGAAGTTCCGGCACTCACCCGGCGGGCGCACCGAAACGATCGGCGAGAAGCTGCGTCAGATGGCGTCAGCGAGCGTGCGGATCTATCGCGGTGGCATCGACAACGAGCAGGCGCGGCGTCAACTCGTGCTGGACTACATCAACTCCTTGCCGCTGGCCGGGCGTTCGGATCAGGGCGAGATCATTGGCCTGGGTGACGGGCTGCAGGCGTGGTACGGCGAGAGCTTCGACACCGTAAACGGCAAGCTCGTGGCCGCCGACAGCGATCCGGAAGGGGGTGCGGCGGCATACAAACAGGCGTTGAGCCTGATCGTTGCCGCGCGGCGCCCCACCTATTATCTCGGCCAGAGCCCGGCCGATCTGGAAACGCTGACCGACAGCTACGTGCGCGTGCTCGCCGGTGCCGGCGTCATCTCGCCCGCATTGCGCGATGCGGCGCTCGAACAACGCCTGTCGACGTTCGGCCACCACGAAGAACGGCAGGCTTCTGCGACGCACTACGTCGAGCAGAAAGACATCAACCTGGCGCGCGGCCGGCTGGCGAATCTGCTGAACGTCGACGGTCTGTACGCGCTCGACCGGTACGATCTCAGCGCACGCACCACCATCGACGCACCGATTCAGAGTTCGATCAACGCGCGGTTGTCGAGCCTCAAAAACCCGGAGACGTTGCGCAGACTCGGGCTGATCGGCGATCACCTGCTCGGTTCGAGCGACCCCGGCAAAGTGATCTACAGCTTCACGCTGTACGAGCGCAGCCCGCGCGGTAACCTGCTGCGGATCAACACCGACAGCCTCGAGCAACCGTTCGACATCAACACCGGCGCGCGCATCGACCTCGGTTCCACCGCCAAACTCCGCACGCTGGTGACATATCTCGAACTGATCGAAGAGGCGCACAACCGCTATGTCGGCATGAGTGCGGCGGAGCTGCACGCGTTGGACGTGCCGGACAAAGACCGGCTGTCCGCGTGGGTGATCGCGTATCTGATCGAGAATCCCGGCGCCGATGTGACCACCACGCTGCAGGCGGCGATGCAGCGCCGTTATTCGGCGAGCCCTTATCAGACGTTCCTCACCGGCAGCGGGGCGCAGACGTTCTCGAACTTCGACCGCAACGACAACGACCGCATCCTGACGGTGGAACACGCGCTGCAGAACTCCGTGAATCTCGTGTTCGTGCGGGTGATGAGAGAGATCACCGATCACCTCACGTATCGCACGCCGTCGGTCGCGGCAGCTTTGCTCGACGATCCGAAGCATCCGGAGCGCAGCGCCTATCTCGCACGTTTTGCCGATAGCGAGGGACGTCAGTTCGTCTACCGGTTCTATCGGAAGTACGCCGGGCAATCGCGCGACGCCGCGCTCGAACTCGCGCTCGAAGGCGAGCGCCTGGCACCGCGCAAGGTGGCGACGATCGTGCGTTCCGTACGTCCCGACGCGCCGCCGCGCGTACTGGCCGGATATCTCGCGGAGCATTCGCGCTCGCAGGTCATGACCGCCAACGACGTTTCCGATCTCTACGACAAGTATTCGGCGGACCGATTCTCGCTGAACGATCGCGGCTATCTGGCGCGCGTGCATCCGCTCGAATTGTGGGTGCTCGCGTATCTGGAGACACACGCGGATGCCACGCTGTCGCAAGTGGTGGAGGCGAGCAGCGATGCGCGGCAGAACGTGTATGCATGGCTGCTGAAAAGCCACCGACGGAGCGGTCAAGACCGGCGCATCGCGCAACTGTTCGAGATCGATGCGTTCCTCGAAGTGCACGATCGCTGGCAGCGGCTCGGTTATCCATTCGCGTCGTTGACACCCTCGCTCGCCACCGCGCTTGGCGCGTCCGGCGACCGTCCGGGCGCGTTGGCCGAACTGATGGGCATCATCGCGAACGACGGCGTTCGCTACCCCGTAGTGCTGATCGACGATCTGCACTTTGCGGCTAACACCCCTTACGAAACCCGTCTGCAGCGCTCCCTGTCGGACGGCGAGCGCGTGCTGTCACCGGAGCTCGCTTCCGTCGTGCGCTCGGCGCTCGTCAAAGTCGTCGACAGCGGCACCGCGATCGCGTTGAAGTCGAAGATGAAAGCGAACGGCGTGGAGCACGTGGTGGCCGGAAAGACCGGCACGGGCGATCACCGCAGCAAGACGTTCGCAGGCCGCGGCCGCTTGATCGAGTCGCGCGTGGTCAACCGCGCGGCCACGTTCGTGTTCATGATCGACGACCGCTTCTTCGGCAACATCACTGCCTTCGTGCCCGGCGCCGATGCGGCTAGGTACCAGTTCACCAGCAGCCTGCCTGTACGCGTACTCGGCACGCTGTTGCCCGATCTGGAACCGATGCTGCAGCACACCGCTGAACCGGCGCCGTGCGCGGACAGCGACTGCGGTCTCGTCGCACACCGCTGAGCGTTACTCCGTCCAACGGATGAACTCAGGTGCGTTCCAGCACCACGATCGGAATCTGTCGCTGCGTCTTCTTCTGATAGTCGTTGTAAGGCGGCCAGATCTTCGCCATCTGCTCCCACAAAGCGGGACGTTCCTTCGCCGTTGCGTCGCGCGCCTTCGCGTTGAACTTGTCCGCCCCGACCTGCAGTTTCACTTGCGGTTGCGCGACGAGATTGAGATACCACGCGGGGTGATTGGGATCACCGCCTTTCGAGGCGACGATCACGTAGCGATCGCCGTCCCTGCCGTAGATCAACGGCAGCATCAGCGGCTGTTTCGAGCGACGTCCTGTCGTGGTCAGCAGCAACGTCGGAACGCCATTCCAGATGTGTCCGTCCTGGCCGTCCGTCTCCACATACTTGCGCATATGGTCCACAATCCAGCCCGGTAGCTGCCGCGCTGATTCGTTCTGTTTAGCCATGATTGCGATGCCCGGAGAGTGAGTGAGCGGGGATTTTCGCACGCAGCAATCGGCCGCCGCCAACACGAGGCTTCACACGCAACCACGAGGTCCGTCCATGAACGCGAACCGCTATCTGAACGACAACTTCGCACCGGTCGCAGAAGAGGTGACCACGACGAGCCTGAGCGTCACCGGCACGATCCCGCGCGAACTGAATGGCCGCTATCTGCGCAACGGTCCGAATCCGATGGGTCCGGTCGATCCGGCGAAACACCACTGGTTCACCGGTACGGGGATGGTGCACGGCGTGCGGCTGTCGAACGGCCGCGCGCAGTGGTATCGCAACCGGTGGGTGCGAAGCACCGCGGTCGTGGAGACGCTCGGCGAAGACGTAGCGGGCCGTGAACTGGCAGGCGCGAACAACACGCACGTCATCGGGCATGCGGGCAGGACGTGGGCGCTGGTCGAAGCCGGATCGCCTCCGGTCGAGTTGTCGAACGAACTCGACACGCTCGGCGTCAACGCGTTCTTTGGAACGCTGACCGAAAAGGCATTCACCGCGCATCCGAAGGTCGACCCCGATACCGGCGACCTGCACGCGGTTTGCTATCACTGGCCGGACTGGAAGGACCACATTCAGTACGTGCATGTCGGTAAGAACGGTCGTGTGGTGCGGACAGTCGACATTCCCGTTCCTGGGATGACGATGGTGCACGACGCGAGCCTCACGCCGAATTACGTCGTCGTCTACGACCTCCCGGTCACGATCAATCTCGAGATGGCGATGGCGGGTTCGAATTTTCCGTTCGCGTGGAACAACGACTATCAGCCTCGCGTCGGTCTGTTGCCGCGCGCGGGCGAAGCGAAAGACATCATCTGGGTCGAAGTGGGTCCCTGTTACGTCTTCCATCCGATGAATGCGTTCGAAGACGCGGAAGGTCGCATCGTGATCGACGTGTGCCGTTACCAGCGGATGTTCGATCGCGACCATACCGGCCCGTTCGGCGACAGTCTGGCGACGCTCGACCGGTGGACGATCGATCCGAAGGCGCGCCGCGTGAACGAACAACGCATCGATGATCGCACTCAGGAATTTCCGCGCTTCAATCCGAGCCGGGCCGCGAAGCCGTACCAATTCGGTTACAGCGTTGCCGTTCGCGGCAACGGTTTTCCGTCGATCCTCAAGCACGATCTGCAGACCGGCACGTCGACGTCGTTCGAGTTCGGCGCCGGACGTCATGGCGCGGAGCCGTACTTCGTTGCGCGCGAAGGCGCGAAGGCCGAAGACGATGGATACCTGATGACGTTCGTGTACGACGAAGCGAGCCGCAAGAGCGAACTCGTGGTGTTGAACGCGCAGGATCTTGCGACGCCGCCGATCGCCACCGTGCACCTGCCTGCGCGCGTGCCGTATGGATTCCACGGCAGCTGGATTCCCGACGGCGCGAGCGGACCGAGCGTCTGAGGCGCAGGATGGCGGTGCGTCCGTTCCGATTCGGAATTCAACTGTCGAGCCTTCCGGTGGACGACTGGGCCGAAAGCGCGCGGCGCATCGAAGCGCTCGGCTACTCCTCGCTGGTCGTACCGGATCATTTCTCGGCGTCGCTGTGGGATCCGACGACCATGCTCGGGGGCGTGGCCGCGGTCACCCGTACGTTGCGCGTCGGCGCGCTGGTTTACGGCATCGACTATCGGCATCCCGTCATCTACGCGCGACAAGCGGCAACGTTGCAGGCGATGTCGGGCGGACGCCACGAGTTCGGCATCGGCGCAGGCTGGATGATCGACGACTATCGATGGGCCGGCATGCAGTACGACAGGCCGAGCGTGCGCATCGAACGCCTCGAGGAGGCGCTGACGATCATCGCGTCGATGTGGTCGAAGAAGAAGACGACGTTCGTCGGCAAGCACTATCGGGTGAACGAAGCGCCGTTGAAGATCGAAATGCCGGAACCTCCGAAGATTCTGATCGGGGGCGGCGGGGAGAAACTGTTGGCGGTCGCAGGACGCCACGCCGACATCGTCGGCATCAACCCGAAAATTCCCGAAGGGCGCATCACGGCGGCCACTGCGCTCGACATCACGCCTGAGTCAATTCGCCAGAAAATCGGCTGGATGCGCGCTGCGGCAGAGGCGGCCGGTCGCGATCCCGATGCAATCGAACTGAACGCGCTGGTGTTCATGACGGCGATCACGGACGACCCGGCACCGGTACGCGAGATGGTCGGCGCCAACACCGGAATGACCGCCGCCCAGGTGGCGGCCTGCCCGCTGTTTCTGATTGGTTCGGCCGCCGAAATACGCGATTCGCTGGAGCGGCGGCGTGAGCAGACCGGCATCAATTACGTCGTCATTCAGGGTCAGGAGCGCGCCCAAGTAGAACGGTTTGCTCAGGAAATCGTGAGCCGTCTCGCCGGAAAGTAGCACTGCTCGATGGAAATCGGCCGTAAGTCATTCCCTACGAGCCCCCAGCGGTGTTACCTATTGACCCAACCCGATGGAATATGGATATTCGATCGGGCATTTCCGGGGGATCGGAGTCAGATGCGACGCCAGCGCGGCAGAACTGGTCGTGATACGCACAGCGCTCGAGGTCAGGTGTGACCTGGGCCGCTGAGCTTTCGGCGTTTTTCCAGGTCATTCTGGTCGACCTCGTTCTCGCAGGCGACAACGCCATCGTCATCGCGATGGCCGTGGCCAGTTTCCCCGCCCGACAGCGCGCGCAATTGCTGATGATCGGGATCTGCGCCGCCACAGTGGTGCGGGTGCTGTTTGCGGTCGCCACTGTGCATCTGATGCAGATTGTCGGGCTGATGCTGGCCGGCGGGCTGCTGTTGCTGTGGGTGTGCTGGAAGCTGTGGCGGGAGATCGAATCAGTCCGCAGCATGCAATTGAGCCCGGCCGGCATCTACTCGAGCGGAGCGGGGCATCCCCCAACCAAAACCGTAGGTCGCGCAATCACCCAGATCGTCGTCGCCGACATCTCGATGTCGCTCGACAACGTCCTCGCGGTCGCCGGTATCGCCCGCGATCACACGTGGGTTCTGGTGTTCGGCCTCACGCTGTCGATCGCTTTCATGGGTTTCTGCGCCACGGTTCTGGCGCGCTGGCTGCAGCGCTACCACTGGATCGCGTACGTCGGCCTGATCACCATTCTGTACGTCGCCGTCTCGATGATCTGGGACGGTTCGATGGAAGTCGTTCGCGGCGCCCAGATCGCGCTCAGCGATTCCCCGTAAGACCTCACTCCTTCATTTCAAATACCGAGTTCGCCGCCATGCCAGTCAGCCAGCAAGACCGATTGTCGTTGTCCTACGCTGACACGTTCCAGGACATTGCGAAGCCGCACGCGATCTTCACGCAGCTTCGTCGAGAGGAGCCGGTCGCGTGGTGTCCCGAGCCGTGGGGCGGCCCCGGCTTCTGGTCAATCACGAAATACGACGACATTCAGACGATCTCCAAACTCCCGCAGATCTTCAGCTCCGACGATCGCCACGGCGGCATTACGCTGCCGAGCGTCGAGATGATTGCCAATCAGCGCGGCATTCCGCTCGAACAACTGCAACAGACCGACAGCCGCTTTCAGCAGTTCGAAGGCGGACGCAGCATGATCGGCATGGATCCACCGGAGCACGTGCAGCATCGTCGTATGGTCGCGCCCGGTTTCACGCCACAGCGCCTCGACGCGCTGATTCCAAGGATTCGCGAGCGCGCGTGCGTGATCCTCGATGCGATCGCCGACCGCGACGAATGCGAGTTCGTTTCGAGCGTGGCGGCCGAACTGCCGATTCAGATGCTTGCCGAGTTGTTCGGCGTGCCGCAGGAGGACCGGCACATGCTGTTCCAGTGGTCCAACGTGATCATCGGCTTCGACGATCCCGAGATCTCGACCTCGAACGAGCAGCGCGGGCAGGTGTTCATGGATCTCGCGATGTACGCGCTGAAGCTGTACGCGGCGCGCAAGGAGAATCCCGGCAACGATCTGATCACGATGCTGGTCAACACCGAAGTGAACGGCCAGACGATGAGCGTTCCGGATTACCTGTCCGCCTTCATTCTGCTCGTCGTCGCCGGTAACGAGACCACGCGTAATTCGATCTCCGGCGGCACGCTCGCGTTATCGCAGTTTCCGGCCGAACGGCAGAAGCTCGTCGACGATCCGTCGCTGATCGGCGGCGCGGTGGACGAGATCATCCGGTGGGTGCATCCGGTGATTTACATGCGGCGCACCGCGCTGTCGGACTACACGCTGCGCGGCGTCACGATCAAGAAAGGCGACAAGGTCGCACTGTGGTACATGTCGGGCAATCGCGACGAAGAAAAGTGGGCCGACCCGTTCACGTTCAACGTGACGCGCCACGGACCGCGCCATCTTTCGTTCGGCTATGGCCAGCACCTGTGCATCGGCTGGCGCCTCGCCGAGATACAGCTGACGGTGCTGCTCGAAGAGATGCTCGCCCGTTATCCCGACATCGAGGTGACCGGCGGCATCACGCGGATGCGCACGAACTTCCTCAACAGCATAAAGACGATGCAGGTCCGCCATCGGTCGCGTCGCGCCGCATAGGTCCGCGCGGCGCGGTTCGGAAGGCGATGTTCCGAGCCCCCAACAGCCCCGCTGAGTAGGGTAGATCACGTAGTCCGGCTCGCATCGACCGGAAATCTGAGTGACAATTGGCCCGCTCCGGGCCAGTTCGATCGAACCAAACAACAGCAAGCTGGAAGGACCGAAGTGTCTCGACTGCTACTTGCGTGCCTTTCGGCACTCACCGCCGCGTTGCCGATTCGCCTCGGTTATGCCGTTGCCAACAGTCTCGCTCGTGCGCATCTGTGGTTCTTTCCAGGGCGCCGACACGCCGCGCTCGTCAACCTCGCGACGATCATGCCTGGCAGTTCGCGGCGCGAGCGCATGCGGACCGTCCTCAAGATGATGGCGAGCTACAACTGCATGTTGTTCGAGTTCTTCCGATTACCGCGCCTCGAGCGCGTCGAACTGTTGCGCAACGTCGAAGTCCAGGGTCATCAACACGTGCTCGACGCGCTCGCGCGCGGCAAAGGCGTGATCATCACGTCGAGCCATATCGGCAACTGGGAACTGGGCGCGGTCGTGCTGGCGCACCTCGGCCATCAGGTGCACGCCGTTGCGGGCGTGCAACTCGGACGATGGCTTGCACCGGCGGTTCGCGACGCGAAGAGCGAACTCGCGGTGCACACGATCCGACCTGAAGACGGATTTCGAAAGCTGTGGCGCGCGTTGTCGCGCAACGATCTGCTGGCATTGATGGTCGATGGCGACATATTCGGACAGGGTGTCGTGTTGCCGTTGTTCGACCGCAAGGTGCGTTGGCCCGCGGGGCCCGGTGTGCTGGCGAAGCGCACCGGAGCACCGGTCGTCAGCGGGTACTGTCAGCGCCTCCCGGGCGGACGGTTCCGCGTCGTGCTCGAGCCGATGCTCGACCCGGAAACGTTTGAAACTGCCGATGCGCTGAACCTCGCGATCGCCGCGACTACGCAACGGCAGATCCGCGAGAACATCGACCAGTGGTGCATCTTCCGCTCGTTCTGGGGCGAGCCCGCCGAGTCGGGCGATCTGGCCGCGGCCGAAGAGCGCGAGATCACTGCATGAGAATCGGCATCGTCACGCAGTCGTATTACCCGCGGTTCGGCGGCGTTACAGAGCACGTGCACGCGACCGCGACCGAACTGGTCCGGCGCGGTCACGACGTGAGGGTGATCACCGCGCGGTTCGACGGCGCACGCGATGCGGGGTTGCGAGTAGAACGGATCGGCCGCAACGTACTGATTCCGTACAACCGCGCGTACGTCGACTACACGGTGGGCTGGAATCTGAAAGGTCAGCTCAAGGCGTTGTTCCGCCGTCATGCGTTCGATCTCGTCCACACGCATTGTCCCGCGGCGCCGAGCCTGCCGTTGCTCGCGGTCGCGGCGGCCGAGTGTCCACAGGTGGGCACGTTCCACATGACGGGGCGCAATCGGCTTCAGGAGATTTTCAAAGGGCCGTTGACGCGACGCATGGCGCGTCTCGATGCGCGCGTTGCCGTTTCGGCGACTGCCGAGGAATGCGCGAAACACTATTTCGGTGGAACGTATCGCGTCATTCCGAACGGCGTCGACGTCGACCGCTTTCATCCGGACAACGATCCGTTCGAGCGGTGGCAATCGCCGGACAAGGTGAACATCGTCTTCGTCGGCAGGCTCGATCCGCGCAAAGGCGTGAACCATCTTGTCGCTGCGGTGCCGCACGTGGTGGAGCGCACCCGCGGCCGCGCGCGCTTCCTGATCGTCGGTGACTCTTACCTGCGCAACAAACTCGAAGCCGCTGTGCGTCCCGACATGCGCGAGCACGTCGAGTTCATCGGCGCGGTTCCTGCGGAAGACCTGCCGCGGTGGTATGCGACGGCAGACATCTTCGTGTCGCCGGCCACCGGCAACGAAAGTTTCGGAATCGTGCTGCTCGAAGCGATGGCGGCGGGAAAACCCGTCGTGTGCTCCGATATTCCCGGCTATCGCTCGGTGGTGGTTCCCAATCAGAACGGCGTGCTGCACGCACCGAACGACGTCGATTCGCTGGCTGATGCGTTATCGGACCTGGTGGAAGACGAAGACCATCGCATCACGCTCAGCATCAACGGTCGCAAGCGCGCGCTGGAATTCGCGTGGCCGCGCGTCACCGACCAGATCGAAGCGGTGTATCAATCGCTCGTCGTGCGGCCGCCGATATCGTCGACGAGCACCCGCCAAGCCGCCCGTTCGGCGGCGTGAGCGGCTGGAGTTGAGCACCAGCCCCTCCGCGAACCGCTCGATGTTCCGGCAGCGCAGCTTTGCGTCGTTGTGGTGGGGACAGATCTTCTCGATCACCGGCGACCGGTTCACATATCTCGCGCTCGCGGGACTTTTCTACGAACACAGTCAGACCGATGCCGCGGCGAGTTACGCCGCGCTGCTCGCAGTGTTTGCAAACGTCGTGGTCGCGCCGGTGTTGCTGTTCGCGCCGTTCACTGGCGCCTGGGTAGACCGCCACAATCTGAAGCACGTGCTCGTCGTCAGCGACGCATTGCGCGCGTTGATCGTGCTGACCATTCCGACGCTGTTTCAACTGACGCACTCCACCGACGTCGTGTTCGCCCTGGTGTTCGCACTGTTCACCGTGAACGTCGTGTTCCTGCCTGCGAAGAGCGCGCTGCTGCCGGAAGTCGTGCGCGCCGATCAACTGCTGGCGGCGAACTCTCTGCTCGCGGGTGCCGGCATTCTCGCCACCGCAGTCGGCGCGCTGCTCGGCGGATACATCATAGACCGCTGGGGTTGGGCGTTCGCGATGCGTCTCGATGCCGCGAGCTATCTGATTTCGGTGATAGGGCTCGCGCTCGTCTCGTATCGTGCCGCCGATCACCACGCCCGATTGGTTCCGATCAGCGTGCGCGGATACCTGGACGAAGTCGGCGCCGGGCTGGGCGTCGTGCGCCGTAGTCGGGCTGTTGGGGTCGGCTTGATCGCGCTCGCCGCCGTGTGGTTCGCCGGTGGCGTGCTGCATGTGGCCGGCAACCAGCACATTCAGGCGATGGCGAGTGCACCCGGCATGTCGCGACTCGGCGCATTGCTGTTCGCGATCGGCGTGGGCAGCGGTATCGGTGCGTGGTGGATCAACACGCGCGGCAAGCGACTGCCGCGCGCGCTCGTGCTCGGTGCGGGTCTCGCTTTCGCAGGATGCACGTTGGTGTTGTTCGCGACGAGCCGCCTGTTCGCGGTGTTCGTCGGCTCAGCGTTGCTGTTGGGACTGTTTGCCGCACCGGCGCTCGTTCTCACCGAAACCGTGCTGCAGGAAGGTACCGATCTCGCGCATCGGGCGCGCGTGTTCAGCCTGCGCGATTTCCTGATGCGACTGACACTGCTCGTGTCGGTGAGCGCAGCTGCGTGGATGGTGAGCCTGACCGACACACGGGCGACGCTGCTCGCATGCGCCATCGGGCTGATCGCGGTCGGTGGCTGCACGATCGGACTCGGTCGCCGCAACGCCAGCACCGACGCCAATACTCTGGTGGCGAAGAACGGAGTGCCGCGCTGACCGCCCCGCTTGACTCCTGGCGGGGGTCGGGCAAATGCTCCGCGCGTCGATCAGCGAATCGAAAGCGGAGGTCGCCGCGATGAGCGAAACCACCACGCCACCCGGCAGCCGGGCGTTCGAACCCTCGGGCGAATCACCGCCGCTCGATTCGCATCGCCACCAGGCGCTCGCCTTGCAGGGGCTGACATTGCTGGTCGGCACGAAGAAAGGCGCGTTCTTTCTGACGGCGTCGGCGGATCGCGAGGCCTTCGATCTCAGCGGGCCGGCGTTTCTCGGCCACATCGTCCAGCATGCCGTGGTAGACCCGCGCGATCGGCGCACACTCCTGGTTGCCCTGCGAACCGGTCACCTCGGCCCCACCGTGTTCCGTTCGACGGACTTCGGGCGCTCGTGGCGCGAAGCGTCGAAACCGCCGGCGTTCGGTAAGCCAAAGGACGACCGCAAGTCGAACGTCGTCGAAATCGTGTTCTGGCTGACGCCTGGTCACGTCGACGAACCCGAAGTCTGGTATGCCGGCACGTCGCCTGAAGGTCTGTTTCGTTCGGAGGACGGCGGCGACACGTGGCAGCCGGTTTCCGGATGGAACGACCATCCGAACTGGATCAGGTGGACCGGCGACATGGCGCAGCGCAATCCGGACGGCTCGCCGATCCATTCGATCCTGATCGACCCGCGCGACCCGAAGCACATGTACTTCGGCACCGGGTCGGCCGGGGTGTTCGAATCGAACGACCAGGGCGCGGATTGGCACTTGCTGAATACCGGCATGCTGTCGCCGACCGGCCCCGATCCACATCCGGAGTTTGGTTACGACCCCCACTGCATGACGCTGCATCCGATGGCGCCGGACCTGCTGTACCAGCAGAACCACTGCGGCATCTATCGCATGCACCGTGCCGAAGCGCGATGGGTGCGGATCGGCGACAACATGCCGCGCGAGATCGGCGACATCGGCTTCCCCATCGAGCTCCACCCGCGCGATCCCGACACCGCTTGGGTCTTCCCCATGGACGGCACGGAGGTGTGGCCGCGCACGTGCATCGACGGCCGTCCCGCCGCGTACGTCACCCGCGACGCAGGCGCGAGCTGGCAACGCCAGTCTCGAGGGTTGCCCGAGCGGGCGTGGTTCACGGTGAAGCGCCAGGCGATGACGACCGACGACGCCGATCCGGTCGGCATCTACTTCGGGACGACGAGCGGCGAGGTGTGGGCCTCGACCGACGAGGGCGAGTCGTGGACTTGTATCGCCGCCCACTTGCCGGAGATCTACAGCGTCGAGTGCGCCTGAGGGCCGGCGTGCGGGTCCGCATACCGACGCCGCTGCGGT
>DATJGR010000108.1:0-2055 GCA_035494855.1 Pseudomonadales bacterium
GGCGGCGGCACCACGTGCGTGCTCGGCGGCCCATCGTGCACCGACGGCGTGCCCGCGTCGATGACGGCCTGCACGCGCCTGCCGACCGATTACTGCGTCGCCGGTGCGCTCTGCGCATGCGCGGCGGCGGACTTCAGCTGCCTGTTCAACAAGCTGCTGGGCGGCACGGCCGACGGCAGCGTGACGACGATCCGCTGCCAGGTGCCAGTCGGCAGCGACGGCGCGCTGTGCGCCGGCCCGACGACGGTCCCGCTCGACGCGAGCGGCCTGTTGACGAACGGCCGCGTCTGCACCGCGCTGAAGGTCGTCACCGGCTTCCTCGCCGGCGGAACCCAGTACGTCGACTCACTGACGATCGGCATGACGGGCACGCTCTCGTTCGGCAACTTCCGTCCGAGCTGCAGCCTCGACGTGACGTGGAGTGGCGCACTGACGCCGCCGGTGGGTACCAACATCGACATCCAGTTCGCCGATCTGATCCTCGACAACGGCAAGCACATCGTCGTCCCACTCCGCACCGACACCGTGCTGAACTGCAACGAAACGTTTCAGTGCACGCTCGTGAAGAGTACGGCGACTGACACCTCGCAGCTGTGTGCGAAATGAATTACCTACTGCAGGCTACGCAGGAACGCGATCAGCGCGTCGACCTCGCGGTCTTTCAGTAAGCCGTCGAACGACGGCATGGTCGCGGGATAACCGGCGCGCGCCTGCGCCTGCGGATGCGCGAGTGACTCGCGTACGTACGCCTCGTCGAACACGAGCGTGACGCCATCACCGAGCACGACCTGGCTGCCCCACTCTCCTTTGAACGAGGGGCCGACGCGCGGCGAGCCATCGATCGAGTGACAGCCGATGCAGCCCTTCTTCTCGTAGAGGCGTGCACCGAGCTCGATCGGCGACCTCGGCTTGCTGGCGCGCGGCGCCGGCACGTACCGCTGCGCAGCAGCGTCGTCGCGGCTCGCGGCGCCGAGCCACAAGCCGGCGGTCGTGATCGCGGTGATCGCGAGCGTGACGGAGGCGAGGTTTCTGACCAGGATTTGGTTCGGGCTCATACGAACCCGATGCCCCTAGTAACGCTTCGGAATTGCGGCAGATCGTCGCAAATTGACCGGATGGTCGGACCGTGTGCGAAAGCATTTTCGCACCTAACCGCGTGATTACGCACTGGAATCGGCCGTCAGCGATCTCCGCTGCAGTGAATTCAGAGACTTGGATCGACGTGCGCGTGGCACGCGCTGTGCTCCAACGCACCACCGGTATCCCGTTATGAACGACCGTGAAGCCAAAGCCCGTGCGGTGAAGATCCTCGCCAAGTCGATCTACCGCGATCTCGAGGCGCAGGGGTTCGACGAGAAGCAGATCGTCTCCCTCGCGACCGAACTGATTTCCGAAGTCACGACCAAGATCTCGCGCGGCGAGCACAAGTCGCAGCAAGTCGCGTAGCTCGCGTAGAGCGTTGCGAATCGAAACACACGCGCGATTCCGCGCGTGTTTGTTTTTTCGGCGCACTGTCTCATCGGTTCTCACGCCTTCTGTCCCTGGCAGAGGCGGCGTCGATGATCTAGGGTGCGCGACATGGCAAAGGTTCGCGTCGGTATCAATGGGTTCGGCCGCATCGGCCGCGGGTTCGTTCGTTGCCTCGCCGAGGCAAAGGACACTTTCGATCTCGTTCTCATCAACGACCTGACGGACGTCAAGACGCTCGGTCATCTGCTCAAGCACGACTCGGTGCACGGTCGTTATCCGGGCAGCGTCGAGGCGAGCGACGGTGCGCTGAAGATCAACGGTGACACCGTCAAGATCACCGCCGAGAAGGATCCGACCGCGATCAAGTGGAAGGACCTCGGCGTCGACATCGTGATCGAGTCGACCGGCAAGTTCGTCGACAAGGCCGGCGCGGGCAAGCACATCACCGGCGGCGCCAAGAAGGTGATCATCTCGGCGCCTGCGAAGGACCCCGATGTCACGCTCTGCATGGGCATCAACCTCGAGATGTACAAGAAGGACGCGCACCACATCATCTCGAACGCGTCGTGCACGACGAACTGCCTC